>CBDTXL010000028.1:0-28284 GCA_965364435.1 uncultured bacterium | reverse complement strand
CTCTTGAAGATATCCACACTTATGTGCGTAACTTAGCCATATGGCTTGCACCTTCGGTACTCTGAGGGGGCAAAGTTAGAGGACAAACGCATCTAAATTCAGCTTGGCAGAAATGCCAAGGTTTTTGCTTTATTTCCTTAAGGGGGCGTCCTAAAACAAACCCATCGTCTTTAGGGGCACGGCATCACCAAATATTCTGCATAAACCAAGATATTACTGTTGCCATGTCCCTACTGAAAATGCCATTAGCGAAGCTCACACGTCAGTAGTGCGCTATCCATCTAAGAATTGAATCGGAAGCCTGTCAAGGATAATTATCAAAACTACCGAAACTGCTAAAACAATAATACCCAAAAACGTGTTGCTCAACATGAATACCCAAGGAGCTAGCTTCCTTGCGGTTGAAGAGGACATGGTGAATTTCACAAATATCATATTAGTTTTTCTGTTTTTATTTTTTGGAGTTGGTTTAGAGGTTGTTATGTAGATTGTAGGTTAGGAAAATTGACTAAATAATTTATTTTTCATGCTAGAAACACCAAATATCTTCTTAAAACAATTGATTTAAATAACTAACAATTTACTTTTTTTAGGTTTCATTTAGTATCAAAATATACAGTTTTTTCCTCTTATATGCTTTATCGACATAAAAACGATGCATTTTTTAAATAATTAAAAAAGTTTGAACGGTACAGTGAACTTTCACGGCTGTATCACCAAGGCAAGGAAGAGCCACCTTAATGAAGCCTGCACCCTAAGCGTTAACGAGATCTACGACCGTAAGGGACGGGTGCGACCAGAGCTTCTAATCCACAAAGCTTGTTTTATCGCTTAAGAGTGATGTTGCAAGGTGTGATGGGTTAAATGAGAGGTTAAAGACTAGCTCACCCTACTCTGATTACTTGACCGACGTCCTAGGACTCCCCTAGACAGAGGTGTAATCCTTTTTGAATAGATAAATTGGATACATACCGGAGTGATACCAAATTTGTTTTGATCACCCCCTTATTGTTTAACTGGTAATTGGTAATCGGTCTAGGCTCATTCATTGGGAGTTGTCATTCCCCTAGACTCATGACCAGAAGGATTCAAGGAGTGTAGGAGCAAGATTTGGTATAAATAGATACACAATATCAGGAAACTGAAATCTGGAAAGCTTCAGGCATCGAAACAGGCTCCTGAATCTAGGACGTTTACAAAAGTAATGATACGAACTGACCGAGAAAACCTTGGCTACGGCGCTGCTATCTTAACGATTACCCTAACGCTAATACTGCTATGGCCAGGATTGTTGAACAATCTTCTAGCTGTAAATGGCTTTATCCCTCATGGGCATTGTTACCTGTGGAGACCCGGACTGGTGTGGCTTCATGCCGCCTCAGATTCTCTAATCGCACTGGCTTACGTCGCTATTTCAGCTACCCTTGCCTATCTAGTTCATAAGACTCGCCAAGACATCCCCTTCCATTGGATGTTCCTGGCATTTGGCTCCTTCATCGTAGCCTGTGGTAGTACTCACTTTATGGACGTGTGGACGCTGTGGCGACCCAACTATTGGCTAGCAGGAGGGCTAAAATTAATTACTGCTGTAGCCTCTGTAACCACAGCCTTTACTTTACCGCCGTTGGTACCGAAGGCGCTGGCATTGGTTCAAGAAGCCAAGCTCTCTGAAGAACGCCGATTGCACTTGGAGACAGCAAACCAAGAGTTGGCGGCACTCTACCAGAAGCTAAAGGAACTTGACCAGCTCAAAAGCCAATTCTTCGCCAACGTCAGCCATGAGCTACGCACTCCCCTCGCTCTGATCTTAGGACCGACTGAGAAGCTGCTGACAACAGGAGAACTCAACGAAGAGCAACGCGATGATCTGGAAGTGGTAGAGCGCAATGCCCGCCTACTCCTCAAGCAGGTTAACGACCTGCTCGATGTCTCCAAACTGGAGGCGGGTAAGATGGACATCAACTATGCTGAAGTCGATCTGACGCAACTGGTACGTCTAACTGCTGCAAACTTCGACGGGCTGGCACAAGAGCGTCAAATATCCTTTGCCGTCGAGACGCCAGAGGCTGTTCCAGCACAGGTTGATGCCCAGAAGGTACAGCGTGTGATCTTAAACCTCCTCTCCAATGCCTTCAAGTATACTCCCCAAGGTGGGAGTATACGCTGCGTCTTGTCTACCAGTCAAAGCGATCGCTCCTTAGATACTGCCCCCTCTGAAGAGGATGTTCTGGTTGAGTGTGGCGTAATCGCCATCCAAGATAGCGGTTCAGGGGTGCCGCCAGAGCTACGGGAAACGATTTTTGAGCGCTTCAGGCAAGGGGACGGAGGCTCTACTCGTCGCTTTGGCGGTACGGGGTTAGGCTTAGCGATTGTCAAAGAATTTGTGGAACTACATCGCGGCACTATCAGAGTGAGTGATGCCCCAGGTGGGGGAGCTATCTTCACGGTTGAGCTACCCCTAGTTGCCCTTCCAGACGCCGTTTCTACTACGATAGGCTCACACACTGACACTGAAGACCTCGCTCTTCCCGTGCTGGAGGAACTGCGTAGTTCTACTCAGACGGTTGGTATAACTCAAGAGCAGGAGACGGCGAAACCGTTGGTACTGGTAATTGAAGACAATCCGGAGATGAATCGGTTCATTACTGGAACCTTAGGGACTGAGTATCGCACCGCCACGGCTTTGAATGGTCAGGAGGGTTTAGAGCAGGCGCTCACTCTCCATCCCGATCTCATCCTCAGCGACGTGATGATGCCTCAAATGAGCGGCGACCAGTTCGTGCATCAGCTACGAACTTATCCTGAACTGGATACTACTCCAGTTATTCTCGTCACGGCTATGGCTGACGACGAGCTACGGGTGCAGCTACTGAGAAAGGGCGCTCAAGACTACCTGATGAAACCCTTTTCCGTGGAGGAGCTACGGGCACGGGTTGGTAACCTGATTGCCATCAAGCGAGTTCGAGACTTGTTACAACAGGAGTTAGCCAGCAAAAGTCAAGACTTAGAAGCGTTGGTCGAGGAAGTCAGCCTCCGCAGACGGGAGTTACAAATTGCCTTAGAGTCGCTGCGGCAGCAGGCAGAGGAATTAGAGGAAGCGAACCGCTTGAAGGATGAGTTTTTAGCGATCGTTTCCCACGAACTGCGTACTCCACTCAACGCCATCCTTTTAAGCGCTCAAATATTGCGTAACCGTGAACCTAATGAATCAGCAAAGGCTCGTGCCCTTGAGACAATCGAGCGCAACGCCAAGTTACAAATACAGTTGGTGGAAAATCTCTTGGATATTTCACGTAGTCTTCGAGGAAAGCTCCTCCTAGATAGCCGTCCAGTTGAGCTTAAACCAGTCATTGAAGCCGCTATTAATGCTGTGCAGGCGGCGGCTGATGCTAAAGCTATTCAACTTGAGTCTTTCCTTGATGAAAAAGTGGGTTCGGTCTCCGGAGAGCCAGACCGTTTGCAACAGATTGTTGAAAATTTGTTAAGTAACGCGATTAAATTTACTCCTGAAGGAGGGCGGGTTGACATTCGGCTCTTGAGCAAGGATTCCAACGCTCAGATCCAGGTGATCGACACGGGTACTGGCATCAGCGCTGAGTTTCTACCTCATGTCTTTGATTACTTCCGGCAAGCCGATAGTTCAATGACAAGAAAACACGGTGGATTAGGACTTGGTCTAGCAATTGTGCGGCAATTGGTACAACTCCATAATGGGACAATTCAGGTGGAAAGTCCCGGCGTTGGGCAGGGAGCAACAGTTACGATTACTCTCCCCCTAGCGGTTAAGCCTAACCTAACCCGCTATCTTTATTAAACCTCTTGCAAAACTGCTGATGCAAGGATTTTTAACCACAGATGGACACGAGATTTACTAAGGATGGATTTGATAGTCTTGATCAACTTTTGCAAGAGGTATATTAAATATCCGGCGAGAAAACCGCACGGGCTTTCAGGAGCCGATGAAAGCCCGTTCAGGCAACGGGGAAGTGATATCACCTCTCCATCAAAATTAGCCGTAGCGGATCTAACTGGATGTACCAAGGGAAGGGTCGGTTTTTGATGTTGGTCCATTTTTCCTTGTAGATTTCAACCTGCAGGTGGTACTCCTGAGAGTCGGTAGGAGGAGAGTGCAGCCTAAGATACAGGGTCATCCGGTGCTGTGTCTCACTCGTCTGAACCAGCCAGCAGGGAAAGGTGTTGTCTTGATTCGGATCATCTGGGAAGATGAGGTGATGGGCGCGAATTCCTACATAGGTGAGTGGGTTGGGGATGGGTTCGACAACGCAGAGGGTACAGCCCCAGTCCAGCGCCTCGATTTTTTGCGGATCAATACTCTGGGCGCGGGAAAAGTTTTTGCACTCCGTCAGTTGTGCGACGGTGAATGTGGCAGGGCGCTCGAAGATGTCTGCTTTGGAGCCGTAGGCGATCGCTTTTCCTTCCGAAAGCACCAGAAGATTGGTACAAACTCGGTAAGCTTCCTCTAGCTTATGGGTGATGAATAGAGTGACACCCTCATAAGTAGAAAGAACTTCAATGAGCAGTTTTTCAATCTCGCTACGCAGATAGGTATCAAGTGCCGAAAGGGGTTCATCCAGGAGTAAGGCTTCTGGTGCCGCAGCCATTGCTCTTGCTAGGGCTACTCGCTGCTGCTGTCCGCCAGAAAGTTGGGGAGGGTAGCGGGCTTCCAATCCCTGTAAATGCATCAGGTTCATGTATTGTGCCACCCGCTTGGCGCGTTCTGCCTTGGGCAGTTCTTGCAGACCAAAGGCGATGTTTTGAGCTACGCTCATGTGGGGAAAGAGGGCGTAGTTTTGAAAGACGAAACCAATTCGGCGATCGCGGCTGGGAATGTTGATGCCCCGTTCTGAGTCAAAGAGGACTCGCCCATTCAAAACGATACGCCCCTGATCTGGGGTTTCCAACCCGGCAATGCAACGTAGGGTCATACTTTTGCCGGAACCGGAAGCTCCTAACAATCCTAAAGGGTTTCTATCTGCGCTAAAGAAAGCTTCTAGTTTAAAACTGGGTAAGTTCTTTTGCAGGTTGACTAAAAGAGTTGAAGGTTGTGTAGGGGTTGAAGGTTGATAGCGTAGCGGTAGCGAGTCTTTGAGTGTCAGGTTTGAACTTTCAACTTTAAACCTGCCAACCTGCAACCCTTGTTCAACCTGCAACCCTTCTTTGGCTATATCCTGAAATTGACCTAAGATCAGGTAATTCAACAGGCTTTTAGTAAGCGTGTTTGCCTTTCTTACTACAGTATTTGAGAGGCGTTGGGATTGAGACCAATAGTTGAGTGCAGCAATCACAGCGAGTGCGATCGCTACCATAATTAGCACCCAACCTAAGGCTTTACCCATCTCACCTGCTTCAGCCGCAAAAAAAATCGCGATCGCGATAGTTAGGGTTCTGCCTGGAATACTACCAGCCACCATTAACGTGGCACCAAATTCACCCAGCGCTCTAGCAAAAGCCAAAATCGTCCCAGCTACAACTCCTGGCCAAGCTAGCGGCAAGAGGACCTGCAAAAATATCGTCCACTCAGAAGCCCCTAGAGTGCGAGCGCAGCTAACCAAATCAGTATTGACTTGTTCAAAGGCTCCCAGTACTGTCTTATACATCAAGGGAAAGGCAACCACCGTAGCGGCAATCACTGTAGCTGACCAAGAGAAAATAATGGTGATTCCCAGTTGCCTTAAAAGTTGTCCCATAGGACTGTTTCTGCCAAGCAGCAGCAGCAACAAGAAGCCAACCACTGTTGGCGGGAGAACGAGGGGAAGAGTAAAGATCCCGTCGATTAGCCCTTTGCCTTTGCCTTGATAGCCAAACATCCAGCGAGCCGCCGCAATCCCCAAAAAGAAGGCGAAGATTGTGGCGACAAAAGAGGTTTTGAGAGAGAGCCACAGGGGGGATAAATCAAATTCCATCGGACTTACCACTAGTGTTGCTGGCTAGAGGCTAGAGGTTTTTTTTCTAATGGGTGGGGAACTTTCGCCACGTTGCACTAGTGTTCTATTAAGGAGCCATGATAAAGCCGTACTTCTCAAACACTGCTTTGGCTGGGTCGCTAGATAAAAACTGGACAAATTCTTTAGCAGCACCAGTATTTTTGCTATCTTTCATTACTGCTACCGGATAGATGATTGGGGAATGAGAGGCTTCCGATGCAGTAGCCACAACCTTGACTTTATCTGAGGTTTTAGCGTCTGTAATATAGACGAAACCTGCATCGACGTTACCTGTTTCTACATAAGATAGAACCTGGCGGACATCTTTAGCGAAAACGAACTTTGGCTTGAGTGGGTCAAACAACTTGAGAGACATTAGGACTTCCTTGCCATACTGTCCGGCTGGTACGCTTTGGGGGTCTGCGATCGCAATTTTGCTTACTTTAGTATCAGATAAGTCCTTGAAGTCAGAGATCCCTGTAGCCTGTTTGGGCGCGACTAAGACAACCTGATTTTTCAGCAGGTCTTTCCGTGTATCTGTGAGCAGGAGGTTCTTCTGTTGTAAAGCATTCATCTGTTTCACAGCAGCCGAAATGAAGACATCTACGGGCGCTCCCTGTTCAATCTGCTGCTGCAAAGAACCAGAAGAGCCAAAGTTATAAGTAATACTGACGTTTGGCTTTTCCTGAGTGTAAGCTGACGCGATTGCTTTCATCGCGTCTTGCAGGCTAGCCGCAGCAGATACCGTGAGAGTCACTGGTTGTGCCTGTGCCGTTGAAGCTGGAGATGAAGTAGTTGTTTTAACTTGACTACAGCCGACCACCACTAGAAAGGCTACAGATATCCAAACAATCAAGGTAAAGACACGTCTTTTTTTCATAGAAAATATTGCGGGATACCCCTCCCTTTTCAAGAATTTTCAGGAAAGTCAAGCGAGGATTATTGCTTACCAGGGGACAATTCTTGCTCAGATCCGTTGGAAGGATTGTTTGACACTCCCCGCCCTAGAAGGACGGGGATTCTTGGTTCGCCGACTCGCCGTTAAACGACAGGATTGCTCCAATCGCCCAAGAGGGCAAATCTCCCCAAGCGTAAGTTCCGGCATGCCCTGCCGTACACAGTGCTAGTTTCAGGATGTTGATAGCTGCATTTATGTCCCTATCTTCAATGAACCCACAATACGGACAAACATGAGTTCTTGTTGATAGGGATTTCTTCACCTTCTCCCCACAGCTAGAGCAATTTTGGCTCGTATTATGGGGAGGTACTGCAATAGTAACCTTTCCATATTTAAAGCCAAAGTATTCTAACCACTGGCGGAATGTTGACCATCCAGCATCACTGATGGATTTAGCAAGATGCCGATTTCTCACCAGCCCTTGAACATTTAAGTCTTCATAAGCTACCAAGTCGTTAGATTGGATGACGGAGTATGCAACTCGCTTGCAATACTCTTTTCGCTGCCTACTTACTCTTAAATGCTTCCGAGCATATTGGTTTCTTGCTTTGTGGTAGTTTTTAGACTGCCGTTTAGCACCTCGTTTGAACTTCTTGGACTTCTTGCGGTTAAAACGGTTTAACTGTTTCTCTGACTTCCTGTAGAACTGAGGACAAGGTTCTGTGTTGCCTTCGTTATCGGCAATAAAGAACTTTAATCCTAAGTCCAGTCCTACCATTTTTCCGGTCAGCGTCGGTTCTACTCTAACCTTCACGTCAATTGCAAACTGAGCGTAATATCCATCAGCCCTGCGGACTAATCGAACTCGCTTTATTTGCTTGATATCGTAATAGTTCAAGTCGTAGGTGCCTTTAAGTTTAAGCGTTCCTATGTTCTTCCCATCCCGAAAAGTAATGGCTTTTCGATTGGGTGAAAGCTTCCAGCCACTTGTTTTATATTCAACCGAACGGCAGCGTTTCTTGAACTTCGGAAAACCTTTCTTGCCCTTAGCTTTCTTCTTGCAGTTGTCAAAGAACCGTGCAATCGCACTCCAGGTTCGTTCTGCCGCAGACTGTCGAGCCATTGAATTGAGTTCTTCGGCAAAGGAAAATTCTGCCGCCAATACCGCACAGTATTTGTTGAGGTCGTATTGACGTAAGCCTTTATTCTCCAGCCAATATCTCAGGCATTTATTTTGGATGAAAAGGCTTGTGCGAATCGCCTCGTCTATCGCTCGATACTGAGCTTCTTTCCCTTTAACTTTGAACTCGTAAACAATCATGGGTTCGACCTTGCCACCACGCTTCTTATGCTAGCACATGCACATAAGATTCTTTGTTAAACCTTAGGGCTTCGTTGAAAGCTGTGTTGGTCAACGGAGGTACCTCCGTTGACCCGCCTTATATCCCTGTCCTCTCATGAGCAGGGTTTTACGGCGCTTTTGATAAACTGATGCTTTTTACCAACTTAGTTGGTAGTTCTCATTTTGTTGAGGTTGAGTGAAGCCTCACTCCTGTTGCTAGGATTGTACTAACCAAAAGAGTTTTTTACCAACTTAGTTGGTAGGTTTCGATGCCTAGAAAAGAGCAAGGATGGATTACCTTTCAATCTTCGGAGGAAGAACGGCAAATTCTGGAGGAGTACTGCAAGCAGTCTCAGCGCACCAAGACGGAGATTTTGCGGGAACTGGTACGAACTCTCAATTCCCCTTTAGCCTTAGGAAGCGAGTCCCCGATTCAGCAGGAGGGGCAACAAGATTCTAGTGATACTGGGATAGAACTTTATAGTCCAAAGTCAGGCTATAAAGCGATGAAAATTAGCGCCCGCAATATCCTTAAGGGTACAGTTAAGCGACTTGTAACGGGAGGCGTCAACACTGAGGTCACTCTGGAGATTGCTCCTGGAGTTAAGCTCATCTCGATTATCACGAGTTCCTCAGCAGAAGAGTTGGGACTGTCTGAGGGAAAAGAAGCCTATGCAGTCATTAAATCCAGCAATGTAATGATTGCGGGGGATTAGAGGTGTGTGAAGATTCTCTATTACTGAAGCGATGCTCTAAGCACGAGTACTCAAGTGTACACGCCGTAGCCGTAGAACCTCGGCATAAAGCTTTTCAAGCTGGGTGATATTGCGGCTGAGAGTGTAGCGTTCTAGAACCCTTGCCCTTGCTTTTTGTCCCAGTAGAGTTCTCCACTCCAAGTGGTCACGAAACACAGGCAACAAGGTGTGAAGCTGGGACGCTACCCGATGGGTATTGAGAATTACACCAGCGCCATCCTCCAATACTTCTCCATCTGCACCAGCGTCTGTTGCCACACAAGCAAGACCGCAAGCCATTGCTTCAAGTAACGATAAAGACAGCCCTTCTAACAGAGAAGGCAAAATAAACACATCAGCTGCCCGCAGAATTTCGATTCGTCGTTGCTCATCAGCCACAAATCCCAGCCAGATAATTCCGTATTCCTCTCCATAAAATGGCATCAACGAGGCTGATAGAGGACCGTTACCAACAATGACCAGCTTGCAAGAGTCACCAAGGTTTGACTGCTTCCAGGCTTTCAGTAGCGCCTCGACATTTTTTTCTGTGGAAATTCGACCTTGGTAAACAAACAGGTGTTGGGCGTTCCATTGTGATTTAAGATTGGAAGCTCCAGGAGAATATTTCTGCACATCAACCCCATTGGGAATTACGGCAAGCTTCTCTAGTGGAACGCCTAGCTTCACCAAGAAATTTCGCTGAAGTTGAGAAAAGACAATTACCCTGTCGTAGTGCGCCAGAAAAGGCGCATATAGCTGGTAGGTGAACAGTTGCGTTCCCGATTTTAGGTTTCGTCGCTTACCATCAAATGGCGGATGGAAGGTCGCGACTAGAGGTAAATTTAGTTCTTCGCAGATTTCCGGTAGCAAGAAGTCCAAAGGAGACAAAGTCAGAGAAGCATGGACGATATCAGGTCGCAGTTGCTTTAGCGATCGCGTCAAGACCTTGCTCGCTGTCAGTGTGGGAATTGTGTAAACCTGCGATTTGTAAAGGAAAGGAAGCGACACTTCCTGGCAGCCGAACCAGGTGTCAGAGTCTGCTTCTTCTTGAGCAAAGTGGAGGAAACTGACCTCGTAACCCCGGTCTAAGAGAGCGTTGGTAACTTCTCGACCGTAAGTAACATTGCCACAAAAGGGTGATTTTTTTCCGAGCCAAGCGATATGCATTCAGGTTGAGTATCGAGTCTCTATTTGTCAGCTTTGGTTGACATGATTGATCCTGTACCGGAAATATACCAGTTTAGGAACCCTCCGGCGATCACAAGTGCAGCCAAACCGAAAAATACAGATTGTAACCCAAGCATTGTTTCCGCAAAGCCCGCTAAGGCTAAGGGCAAGCTCAGCGCAATATTAATGGCGTTGTTTTGTAGCCCGAATACTTTTCCCCGCATCTCGTCTGGAGTTTCTGCCTGGATGGTTGTCTGCATGGGGATGCCCACCAAAGAACCGAAACCACCCAAAAGCGTTGTCATTAGTAAAGCCATCCCTAGATTATGAGTGAACAGGGACAAACCCACCAGCGCTCCCGCCATACCGGCAGAACCATACAGACTCAGCCTGCTATGGGATAAGTGGTGACCCCAATGCCCCAGGATTGCCGCACCACAAGCCAGCCCGATACCACCAGTAGCTAGCAAAAAGCCAAACTGTGAGGTCTTCATTCCGGGGAGAGTTTCCGCTAGACGAACGGCTAGAACTGCCAAAGCAGCAAAGACGGAAAACAAAATTACCAGTTGAATCAAGGCATTGCGGACGCGCCGGTTGTGCTTCATGTAGCGCAGACCATCCCGGATGTCAGAAAAGACATGAGGTGTCTCACCCTCAGGAGCATCTCTCTTTTCACCAGTTTTTAGGAGTAGTAGCAGTAGCCCGGCGATCGCATAACAGCCTCCCACCACCAATTCTTTACCAAAGTCCCACCCAGTACCCAGCTGACGCACCAGGGTATCTGCAAGTGCTAACAACGGATCACCCACCGCAAAGCCAATAATCAACGACGCCATCATCGTTGTTGTGTAAAGCGAGTTAGCCGAAAGCAGGTTTCGTGGCTTCACAATCAGCGGAATTACCGCCTGTTCTGCCGGTGCAAAAAACTGTGTCAATGTGGAAACCAAGAATGTGACCCCCAGCAAGACATAGAAGCCCACCGGCAAATTGTAGACCTGTGACCAGCCTTGAGTCACCCACAACAATACTGGCACTGCGAAAACTAGGACGCCCCGCAGGATATTTGTCGCTACCAACACTGCCTTTTTAGACCAGCGGTCTACAAAAACACCGGCAACCGAACCAAACAGCACAGCGGGGACAGTGAAAGCAATCATCAGCGCCGATACCCAGCCGCTGATGGTTTGATTAGCGTCTTGAAACCGACTGGCAATCAGGGCAATCATTAGCACCAGATAAACCTTGTCTGCCATCTGAGAAAAGACCTGACCACTCCACAGGGCTAAAAAGTTGCGGTTTTTCAGAACCGGCATGAACCCCCGTGTCAATGGCTCGACAAGGGCATCATCAGGGTCAGGTTTAAAACCCTTTGCTTGGGTTGGCGTTAGCTCTTCAGTTCCGGAGGAGCTTTGCTTGGCCATGTCAAAAGATTTTTTTTCAGGAGGATGTTTTGTGGCTCGTTCTGACTCAGATAATTGCATTTCTCGCTTTTCGGGTGATGAATTCAACTCAGATTGATTGGACTTCAACTATTTAATATGTGTATAAATCTTAGAAATCAGGAATAGATAAAGCATCCACTAAAGCCGCTGAGCGAATTGACCGACCGAAGTGATACTGGGCATAATCTCGTAAAATTCGCTCCAGTTTCACCCAGACCTGATCAACAGACTTCAGGGGAGATTTATCTCCTGGCTGGTCTAGTGATACCGTATTCAGCGGAGGTAACTCAGCTTTCCCCAACTGTTGGAGCAGTGTCAACTCAGTGGCATCAAGTTTAGTGTTCAACCGTGGGGGAGGCGGCATTTGGACATCGGTCTGGTCGTTACTGGTTGTCTGAGGCATAATTGCTCCCCTAGCCCCAACTGGAGGATGCAAATTTTGGACTCCCGACTCATTAAGAGCCAAACTAACTGTGCCACCAGCATCTACACTAAAACCAACCCGCCAATTCGGGTCGGTAAAATTCGGGTTGAGAGAGTGTTGCGTGATACAACAAACTTGAACCTGAGGTGCAATACCTGCCAAGGCTAGCAGGTGAAAGATGCCGTGGGACAAGTTCGCTAGCACTAAAGACACTCCTAACTGCTCACCACGGGTACTGGGCAAGCACTCTAGACGGCGTAGATGTTCAGTGAGTAGCTCGTACAGTTCCTCTTGCGGCTGCTCACTCAAGGCATAACAGAGAACCAATTCTGCTAGGTACTGACTTGCTGCCAGCTTACTTAGATCTTTACTCAATCCTGGGTAAGATTCCAGGGTTTCTGCCTGGGTAATTTTATCAAGCGATCGCCCTTTCGCCAGCAATAGTTCATTGACCACAAACAAGCCACTTCTGCCCCCCAATTTCGAGTTTTGCTTGCGTGCCCCTGGTGCCACTACCCGAATCAGGCCAAACTCCCGTGTCAAAATTGTTACTAACCTATCCGCCTCACCTAGCGGCATACTTTTAAGATTGATTCCAGTGGCTTTGTAGGTTCGACTCATTGGTCAAAGGGTTGAAGGGCGAGAAAGTTGGCAAATGAGCAAAAGACTGAGAGTCTATCCGAAAAATCATGGAAAAGGGTGGGGCACATTAGCCTAATCCCCTATACATCATCTGCGTTCATCTGTGTTCATCTGCGGTTTCAAATCTCTTAAATCTACTTTTCGGATAGGCTCTAAGTCATTGGGTTAAAAGTTAGCAAGTTAAAAGTTAAAACAGGTTGAAAACCTGGGCTACGTCCTCACCTTCGCTCCGGCGCTGCTAACAACCTTTTAACCTTCAACCTCCAGAGTATCGCGCTGTCGCAGCAACTCTGGACCACGAGATGTACCCAGCCGTGTCGCACCAGCAACGACTAAATCCAAGGCTTGTTCGATGGTGCGTATGCCTCCTGCTGCTTTAATGCCAATCTGTCCCTGCGTCACTTTTTTTAATAATTGAACATCAGCAACCGTAGCGCCTCCATACCAACCCGTACTGGTTTTAAGGAATTGCGCCCCAGCATCCATACATATTTCCGCAGCGAGGCGTTTTTGGGCATCTGTCAAGAGGGCTGTTTCCAGAATAACCTTGACGGTTTGACCAGTTTCATCGCAAATTTGGGCGATTTCCCGATAGAGTTCGTTCGTTCTTCCCACTTTCAAAGCCCCCTGGTGAATGACCACGTCTAGCTCCGTCGCCCCATTGTCCACCGCCTCTTGAGCTTCGTAGAGCTTCGCTGCTGATGTGGTTGCACCCGTGGGAAAACCGATGACTGTACAGACTTTCGTTGCCTTGCTGTAAAGAAGCTCAGCCGCTTGTTTCACATAAACCGGGTATACACACACAGCCGCAAACTGAAAGCGGTCTGCTTCTTGGCAACATTTTTCCACTTGCTCCGGTGTTGCCGTTGGATCTAGCAGTGCATGATCGATTAACGGAGCAATGTCTATCTCCGGATAGTCTATAGCCATCGCTTTGTCTGCCAGTGCCTCTTTTGTCTCTTTTATTAAGATCTTATGATATTAAGAAAAATTAAAGACGTTTTCTCAGAAAATAGCTGGATTTGGTTCCTTTCTCAGTGGAAGCGATCGCTCCTGAGTGCGCTGACAAAAAAGGGGCTGGGGATTAGGGCGTCGCGGGAAGAGGGAAAATTTAGGTCCGTAATCCTGAACGTGCATCAGTGCCCAGAAGTCCTATTTCAGTTTTTCTGCTGGCTCGAAGGCGGTGTACTTGCCTCCGAGTGCTTCCACAATTGTGCGGGTATTCGCTACCAGCATCTTGACGTAGGTATCACCCTCACTACCGGGTGCGCCAATCGAGTCAGAGTAGAGTGGTCGCAGCGCTATTTTTACCCCAGCTTCCTCAGCCACAGTCTTGATCAGAGCAGGATTAATCGTTGTTTCAGCAAAAATGCTCCGCACCCCAGTTTTCTTGACTGCATCCGACAAACTTTTCACCGTTTGGGCGCTGGGTTGTTCCTCGGTGCTGATACCAATTAGGGTACCTGCAACGGGTATGCCGTAGGCGCGGGAATAGTATTGAAACGCATCATGAGTAGTCACTAACTTACGCTGGTTCTCCGGAATCGTCTGAATCTGCTCACCTATCCAGCCATCGACGCGCTTCAATTCCTCGGTGAGTCGCGCTGCATTGTTTGTAAATTTCTCTCGGTCTTCCGGCGAGAGTGAAATTAACTGATCACGAATTGCATTGACCATCGCGATCGCGTTTTTGGCATCACCCCAAACATGAGGGTCAGGCTGTCTCCTGCCTTTGTAGTTAAAATCTAAGGGCTGTACCACTTCCCCAACAGCAAGCTTCTTGGCTTTAACACCCGCAGACTTCATTAGCTTAATCAGCCCTGGCTCCAGATTGTAGCCGTTGTAGAGAATCAGATCGGCTTCCTCCAATGCCTGAGAGTCTGCTGGCACTGGCTCATAAACGTGGGGGTCTGCTCCTGGTTTCAGGAGTCCCTTGAGCTGAATCTCGTCTCCCGCCACTTGTTCTGTCCAGTCGGTAATCATTGTGCTGGTAGAGACGACCTTGGGCTTATCTTGTGCGCCAGAACCCTTCTGGTTTTTACTCGTTGAATCACACGCACTCATCCAGAGTGCCAGGATAATCCCAGCTACCGCTAACCACCGATTGTTTCTGCCTTGCGACTGAGTGATCACTTTCATCCAGCTGATACATTTATTTTCATATTCTTCTCATTTTTTAGGGTACGCTACTTTCATATTTCTTTCATTTTTTCTCTAGGAAGGCTCCAATCAGAGGGCGTCGGGGCTGGTAATTAGGGTACCCCGTGGATAAATCCAGGGGATAGAAAACATCAACACGGAGACAATGATATGGATGGCACGGGAACCGTTACCGTTAAGCAACTGGGTGTGCAATACCGCCTGGTAGAGGCACTAAAGGATGTCAGTGTTGACATCCAGCCAGGACGGCTCACGGGAATTATTGGTCCCAATGGTGCTGGAAAAAGTACCCTGATTAAAGCGATGCTGGGGCTGGTGCCAATGACTGGTGGCACAGCCCTATACAAGGGGAAACCATTGATGGAGCAGTTGGAGACGGTGGCTTATGTGCCGCAGCGATCGCAGATTGACTGGACTTACCCAGCAACGGTGTGGGATGTAGTACTGATGGGTCGAGTGCGGAAAACTGGCTGGTTTCGCCGCTTTTCCACTGTATCGCGGCGTCTGGCGGCAGAGGCATTGGAACGGGTGGGCATGAGTGATTATCGCGATCGCCCAATTGGGCAGCTATCAGGAGGACAGCAACAACGAGTCTTTTTAGCGAGGGCGTTAACCGAGGAAGCTGAGATTTTCTGCTTTGATGAGCCGTTGGTGGGGATTGACAAAAAGACCGAAGCTATAATTTTTGACATCTTCCACGAACTCGCCGACGCTGGTAAAACCCTGCTAGTTGTTAACCATGACCTAGGGCAAGCGATCGCTAATTTTGACGACTTGATTTTGTTGAATCGGGAGTTAATCGCCAATGGTCCCCGCAAACAGGTACTGAGTGCAGATAACCTACAACGCGCCTATGGGGGTCAGGTTGTGTTCTTCTCGGAAGAAGCAGCATAAGGATTTTAGATTTTGGATTCTGATTACTGACTTCTGAATTTTTATGCTCGAAGCTTTGATTGAACCGCTGCAATATGGATTTATGCAGCGATCGCTCATGACTGCCGTTTTAGTTGGTATTGTTTGCGCTTCAGTGGGCAGCTACTTGATGGTGCAACGGCTTGCTTTACTGGGAGATGCAATTAGTCACTCTGTATTACCAGGGTTAGCGATCGCGTTTATTGTGGGTGCTGACATTTTTGTGGGGGCATTTATTGCTGGCGTCATCAGCACGATGGTGATTACTTGGATAAGGACGCGATCGCAAATTAAAGAAGATGCGGCAATGGGTATTGTCTTTTCTGCCTTTTTTGCCCTCGGCATTACCTTAATTACCATCGTTCAGAAAGACAACAAGATTGACCTCAATCACTTTCTCTTCGGCAATATCCTAAGCGTCACCCGTGAGGAGGTCATCAATACAGCAATGATCACGGTGATTGTTTTATTAATTGTGGTGTTGCTGTACAAAGAATTGATGTTTTACACGTTTGACCCAGTAGGCGCACAAGCCTCAGGGCTACCGACCAATCTCCTTGACTTTGGTTTGATGATTTTGATTGCCCTGACGATTGTTGCCAGCCTCAAGGCAGTAGGTGTCATCTTGGTTTTAGCAATGCTAATTACTCCAGGAGCAACGGCTTATTTGTTGGTTAGTCGGCTTCACCAGATGATGATTTTGGGTTCCGCAATTGGTGTTGTTGCCAGTATCAGCGGGATGTATCTGAGCTATTTTTTCAATTTACCGTCTGGACCAGCGATTGTATTAGTTGCCTTCGGTGTTTTTATGCTGGCGTTTTTGTTTAGTCCCAGTCAGGGGATTTTGACTAATCCTAGTTCTAAGTCGGGGCAGTCACAGATTTGGCGGGAAATTAAGGGTTTGCTGCGTTGAGGGGTGGAGTGCGATCGCTCTTTACCCAAACGCCCGTTTCTCCCGGCTAGGTATTGAAGTTTCAAGAGCGTTCCCAGTACCGCAGCTACATTCTGCGTCTCTCTAAAAGAGTCGCACCCATATTATTTAGTAACTCGCCTGGAGGCTGAAGTCGCAGCTAAACAACCGTAGGCGAAGCCTTCCCGCAGGGTAGCCCTCCTGCACGGACTAAAGAATAAACGGTATTCAGCGATCGCTCCGCCTAATATCTCTAAGATAATCTCTGCTAGTAAACATGGGCTGAAGCGCAAGCAAGAACTTAGTTGGAGGTGTTAGGGTTCGCCTTTAAACGTACCACTACTTCCAAGTTTTGTTGATTGCGATGGACTACCAACGGCAAATCTTCACCCACTTGATATTTTCCAAGTTCTACGGTAAGTTCTTCAGGCTCAGTGACAGCTTTATCGTTGACTCTCACAATAACGTCACCTAGTTGGATACCAGCATCAGCAGCAGAGGAATTTTCCAATACCTTAACTACCAACAGACCTTTATCTACATTCCGCAACAGGTTTTCGATATCTTTGTTTTGTTGGATCTTCTGGCGCACTTTTAGTTTGATCAAGAGAGTTATTCAATTCTTCCTGTTGGGTTGATAAGTTTTTATGTCGCTCTTCCATATTTTTGATGAGTGAAGTAGAAAATTCTGGATCTACTGTGAATTTTTCACTCTCTAAATTTTTCTTTAATTCTCCATAAGAAGTGTTTACTGAACTGGAATTTCTGTAAAAAAGCTTCTCAGTAGTATCAATGAGATTTACAACTGTAGTAGCGGCAATCGTTAGCTTCTTTAAAGTTATAACAGCAGGAGTGCAACTCACTATTATGACCACACAAAGAGACAAGCTAAAAAATGAAGCTAGTACCTTTTGACGTTTTCTACTGAAGTAAAACATACTAAAACCATTGATAAGTGATAGTTAGGGTACCAATATAAGAGCCATGTTGCCGCTTATCGACATGGCTTGAGCGGATTCAATGCGCGATCGATTTCTCTCCCGATTTTACTCTACTTCATCGCTCCCCAACGTTAAAGTTTTGATAAAAAATTCGCAGTTACAGCAGATTGCAGGTTTATAAGGTTGCGTCTGGGTGTTTTTCCATCATCAAAGCTAGTTGAGGCGTGTGAGCGATCGCCCTGAATCTGCCCTGAGGAGTTAGTCTACTTGAGTGCGATCGCGACGGTATTACTTTATCACCCTGGAAACTTGTGAAAGAGGTGAAGCGAAGGGAGCGCCGCTAGGTTAACGTGAGAGCTTCGCTAACGCGATCGCGTTTTCTTCGCTTCATTCCAAAAAGGCGATACTCTCTGCCTCGAATTGACTGACAATAAAAAAACAATTGTTGAACAAGTAAAATACAACATGAGCCAGCTATCTTCTAATCGCACTCCGCGTCGGGGCAGGATATTTCCAGAACGCCAACTATCTCCTGAAGAAAAAGCCAGACGTAAGGCTGAGGGTGAAGAATTTAATCGGCGTTGTCAGGTAATTTTTGAGCGAGTTCAACCAGAGCTAATCAAGGATCACTACGACTGGTTTATGTTCATTGAGCCAGACAGTGGAAGCTATTTCTTCGCTCCAGATGAAATGGTTGTAAGACAAAAGGCTCGTGAGAAACACCCTCATGCCAAATGTCTCATCGTCCGTATCAATGAGACTGGATGCTGTGGCAGGATATGATTTCAGGTGAATTCAACAGTAAGGGTGAGTTGATCTTTGAAATCGGTTTGATTGGTGCTGACGGCGAGCCTATTCCAGTTAATGTGCTACTAGATACGGGATTCACTGGCTGGCTGGCAATTGATAACCAAGACGCTGAGAGTCTGGGGTGGCTTCTTGACAGTAATCCAAGCAGAATGCAAACGGCACAGGGAGAAGCAGAGTTTAATCTCTATGAGGGAATTGTGCTTCTGGATGGACAGGAGTTCACAATTCCCGTCTTGGGTGGAGATGAACTCGAAGACATTCTCTTAGGTGTACCTTGGCTACAAACACGGCGACTTGTGGCGGATTTTCCCGCAGGAGTGCTGACATTGGGTTGAAGGCGATCGCGTTTTCTTCGCTTCATTCCAAAAACGCGATCGCTCTCAATCTGCCTTTATGAGTTAATCTACTTGGGTGCGATCGCACGAGTTTGCTTAGGTAAAAGCTTTTGATATTGACCAGATTGTCGAGGTTGGGGGAATCTGACACCTAAGCAGTATACTCTTCTGTTCAGAGGATGCTAGGCAGAATTACCCTAAAAAGTTGTGAGAACTGATACGATTTTCTATCAAGTCTTTCAAACCTTTCCGAGTCTTTTATTTGAACTCATCGGTCAATCACCTACTGAGGCTCAAGGCTATAACTTCTCGTCACAAGAAATCAAAGAACTGGCTTTCCGCTTTGATGGCGTGTTTTTGCCAACCACCGATTCCTTCAACCAACCTATCTACTTCCTTGAAGTGCAGTTTCAGTCAAAATCTGACTTCTATTGGCGCTTCTTTACCGAAATCTTTCTCTACCTGGGTCAATGCAAACCGAACAACGATTGGCGTGCTGTGGCGGTGTTTGCCAGTCGAAGTTTAGATCCAGGAGTGCCAAGGCAGTATCGGGGGTTGGTGATGAGTCAGCAAGTGCAGTTCGTGTATTTGGATGAATTAGGGGAAACCGCAGATCCGTCGCTTGGTTTTGGGATGGTGCAACTGGTAGTAGCGGCTGAGGAAACCGCCGTTGAGCGAACTAATCGACTCATGCAGCAAGCACAACAGGAACTTGAGGATGTTGCCCTCAGGCGGAAAGTTCTAGAATTGATTGAGACGATACTGGTTTATAAGTTTACCAACTTAAGCCGCCAGGAGTTAGAAGCCATGTTTGGGTTAGATGAGTTAAAGCAGACGAGGTACTTTCGAGAAGTCGCCGAAGAAGCCAAGTTAGAAGGCAAGTTAGAATCAGTACCCCGGTTATTGCAGCTGGGGTTGAGTGTGGAACAAATTGCTGCGGCGTTAGAGTTGGATGTTGAGCTTGTGAGGCAAGCGGCTCAAGTGTCTGCTGCTGATTCCCCACAAGATGAAGGTACAGAAATTTAGGTAGAGTGCGATCGCGTTCTTCCCTAACTCATCAAACATCCAACAAAGAGGCGATCGCTTGTTCATCCCTTCATTTCCAAAAGGGACAAATCGCCTTTGTTCTGAATTGACTGGCAATACAAAAACAAATAATACGAAATCCGGGTTAAATAGCCCTTTTTTTAACGAACCACAGAGCGAGAGAGTTCGCAGAGTGAAGAATAAGAGGAGATAAGGATGATTTGAGGGGTTATAGATGCGGATTTGGTATAACCCAGTTTGCAGATTGTCCACACCCAGACAACCTTAACCCCTAAGAATTGGGCTAAACCCACCAAACCTAGATAGTCACTTGAGAGAGTTACATATTGCCATTCCTCTGCCTGACGAGAGCTTTCTACTGTTGAAGTATGAACAGTAGAGGTTAAAAAAATCGATATGTTACTTACACGTCAACAAATCAAAGCTCAAAAACGAAATGCCCAAAGGCTGGGTCAATTACTCCAAGATGCTAGGAAGGAACTAGAGCAAAGCCTTGCCGTTATTGAGCATACCGCCATCGCTCAAGGCTGTTGGGGAACGGCAGATGTTTCTTACTCACAGGATGCCTACTCTGTCATTGGGCAAATCCTTGCCATCGCTGAGGAATGGAATCAGTTCAACCATTTTGAGATAGAGGAAAAGTTATCCCAGATTGAGGAAAAATTTTACCCCGACTAAAAGCGTTCATTTTTCACCACTAGACTTAGAAGTCAAAGGCCAGCCTAAGCGGGTTGGCTGTTGATAAACCCGTTTGAGCGTATTGATGTCCCTAGGAGAAATCTTAGCGGGATTGCGTACTTGAGAAAAGTACATGGTGTCCGTTTCTAAAGGAGAGTGACCCCAGATGCCCAAAGCATGACCGAGTTCGTGACGGGCAGTTGCAAGGGTATACTCAATTGTTTGGTCGGGACTCAGTTGGATGGTAAAGCGTTGGGATAAAACTGAGTCAGGCGCACCTACTGCTTGGCGGAGGTAAAACTCGTAGCGGGTTTCCGCCGAACGGGCACGAGGCAGATTTAATTTTCCGGTTTCGCGATTGATGGAGGCTTGTAGAGGAGGGCGCGATCGCCTAATCAAAATATCCGCCCCCTCTGGCTGGCTGACCACCTCCAAGGGCAAATAGACGCTCCATTCCTGTACAGCCTGCAATACAACATCAACCCAGTTGTGGAAGCGTTGGAGGCTGGCAGACGGCGCAGCTGAGTCTGTTGGTCGCTCCACGTAAATCTTGACGGGAAACTGAGACCAGACCAAATAACCCACGGACGTCAGCTTCACCTCAGAGAAGTAATCACCGTTGCCAGTATCGTCTTGCCACTGCGTGAGTGGGGTCGGTAGAGGGTGAGTCTGAGGGGCTGGTAAGGAAGAAGGGGAGAACTCAGCTGCTACTAAGGAGTCGGCTGTAGGGGCAATCTCCTTGTCGGTGACCCTTGACATAATGCGATATTTGTGCATTACCCGGTCAACCGAACCACTCTGAGCTACTACTTGCTGTAGCTGAGTAAAAATGACTAACAGAGCAGTAGCGATCGCTAATCCAAGCACTCTGAAGCGGCGACCATTGCTCTGGCGACGCCCCAGCTTACCTGTAGTAGTTTTCATTTTTTGGATTATGAACCGCAGATACACGCAGATAAACGCCGATGCCTCTGAAAATCATCTGCGTTAATCCGCGTCCATCTGCGGTTTTTCAAGAAAGACCTCGATGCACTTGGCACTTTCCCCGACGCCCGACGCCCTTTTTGGTCACTTACCCAACCAACCCGCACTCAATATTATTGTCAAGCCAATAAAAATAATACTGAGTATCCAGGTAACCCGGTTTAGGGCAGTCTCTGCACTTTTAGTGCTGGTAAACAGTTGGGCTTGACCGCCGATACCTCCAATTCCGTCTCCCTTAGGACTATGGAGCAACACCAAAATAACCACACCCAGGGCAGACACTCCCCAGATAATTCGCAGGACTTGAACAATCGTCATGATGACAACTCTGAATTAAGTTAGGTTCGTTATAAAGAAACACGCACTGGTGTCCGATTAGCTCGGACTTCAAACTCAACGGGTTGTACCAGGGAGCTACCAGTCATCTCCACTGGCTGCGGCAGTTTTAAGATTTCCAGAATTGTGGGCGCAATATCCGCTAGACGCCCGTCGTCGCGCAGAACAACTTCCGTGCCATGTCCAGGGATTTTTAATCCTTCCCCTTCCACTAGGATAAAGGGCACGGGGTTAGTTGTGTGAGCGGTCCAAGGGTTGCCTGCTTCATCTCGCATATATTCAGCATTGCCGTGGTCAGCGGTAATCAGGGCGGTGCCACCAGCTTTGTTGATGCTTTCGATCAGGCGTCCTAGGCAGTGGTCTACAGTTTCAACCGCTTGCACGCAGGCTTCTACGTTACCTGTATGCCCCACCATGTCGGTGTTGGCGTAGTTAATCACAATCAGGGAGTAAATGCGTTTTTCAATTGCCGCAATCACCACATCCGTCACTGGCTCCGCTGACATTGCTGGTGCCCGGTCGTAGGTCGGCACCATCGGACTTTGCACCATTTCCCGGTCTTCACCCTCAAACGGCAGTTCTAGACCCCCATTGAAAAAGTAAGTGACGTGGGCGTATTTTTCCGTTTCAGCGGTGCGAAATTGGCGTAAACCATTCTGGGCAATCACTTGCCCCAGAATATTATTCAAGTTCTGAGGCTCAAACGCCACCAATACTGGAAAGGTCGGCTCGTACTGGGTAAAGGTTGCAAAAGCTAGGGGCTGAATCTGTTCCCGCTCAAAACCATTAAACTTCGGGTCAACGAAGGCTTGCGTCAGCTGCCTAGCTCGGTCGGGACGGAAGTTAAAGAAAATGAACCCATCTCCCGGTTCCACAGCCCCAGTGGCAATCCGTGTTGGTAGGACAAATTCGTCTGTCAGGCCTGACTCGTAGGAAGCCTTTAAGACCTCAACGGCTGAATGACCATGCCCTGTGTCCTCCTGGGTCATGACATCATAAGCTTTTTTGACGCGGTCCCAGCGCCGGTCTCGATCCATCGCGTAGTAACGACCACTAAGGGTGGCAATGCGTCCAACGCCGATTTTGTCAATGTGATCCTGAATCTTTTGAATCGCCTCAACGCCGTCGTGAGGCTGGGTATCACGACCATCTGTAATTGCGTGGACACAAACGTCAGACAGTTCTTGTGACTTGGCGAAATCCAGCAATCCAAGTAGATGATCCAGATGAGAATGCACCCCGCCTTCCGAGCATAAGCCCACTAAGTGAAGCTTACCGCCCCGACTCCGAACGTCCTGAAATACTTGCAGCAGCGCTTTGTTCTCTTGAATCGTGCCGTCTTCCACGGCATCAGAAATCCGAACCAGTTCTTGCGGCACCACCCGCCCAGCGCCAATATTGAGGTGACCTACTTCTGAGTTACCCATTTGACCGTCTGGTAGCCCCACATCCTTGGCGGAAGTGCGAATTAGTGTACGGGGGTAAGCTGCCCAGAGGCTATCCATCACGGGGGTTTGGGCGATAGCAATGGCGTTTCCATCCGTTGCCTCGCGATAGCCCCAGCCGTCCAAGATGACTAGCACCACAGGAGAGACAGGTGCTTGCGTCATAGTTTCGCCCTTTGTTGATACAGGAATTTAACCGCCATGATACCATCGCGTTTTGTATTCGCAGTCTGATTTTTCTGTAGTTATGCTAGCTTTTCAAGTTTTCAGTCGTTCGGACTAGCGATTAAGAGGGATGATGAATTATTTAACACGGTATAGTAAGACAGGGGGAAAACTCAGTGAGTGCTGCTCACTAACCCGTTAACTCTAGCAAAAGCGGGTTTGGAGGGAATCTTCCTCTTGCCTTTGTGCCTCTACTGCTGACTAAAACTGGAACGCCAATCAGCCATGGAACAAGCGTTGCAAGCTTTTTTTTGGCTTAGCAAACGGATGAAGCCTGATATGTCAGGGGATTAAAACAATTTTCCTACGTGTTTTAGCTTCGGATTTAACTCAGATCTTGCATCAGTCTCAAGAAGCCTTTCCTGGGGCAGGCTTTCCGCCCTACCCCACAAGAAAAATTTCTCTATTGTGGGATGGGCGTCCCCCCCGTCCTGAAAATGGTGCAAGATCTGAGATGGAGGAACTAGCTGAAGTCTGTGGGAGAGTTTATTTGCGCTTACCAGTCGCCTTAGCTTTGGCGGCTTTGGCTGCTTTCTTGGCTGCTTTCTCAGCAGCGATCGCTTCTAACCGGGCTTGCTCTTTTTCCTCAGCAATTTTGTCCAAATAATAATGGTAATCTCCTAGATAGGTACGGAATTCCCCATCCCGGATTTCCACAATTTTGTTGGCAACCTGGGAGATAAAGTAGCGGTCGTGGGAGACAATAATCACTGTGCCATCGTAGTTCTGGATGGCTTCCTCCAGCATTTCTTTAGCGGGAATATCCAGGTGGTTAGTCGGCTCATCTAGGATAAGCAAATTGGCTGGACGCAAGAGCATCTTTGCTAAGGCAAGGCGGGCTTTCTCTCCCCCACTGAGGGACTCAACCTTTTTAAATACAGTCTCGCCACTGAATAGGAACCGTCCCAATAGTGTGCGGACTTCCTCGTTTTTCCAGTCTGGCACTTCATCATGGATGGTTTCCATGACTGTTCTGGACAAATCCAGGGCTTCTGCCTGATTTTGCTCAAAGTAGCCAGGGAGTACGTTGTGTTCGCCCAATTCAACCGTGCCTTCGGTGGGTTGCTCCATACCCATCATCAAGTGGAGTAAGGTAGATTTACCCGCGCCATTGGGACCAAGGAAGGCAACGCGATCGCCTCGTTCAATTAGCAAATCTGCTCCCAAAAACAGAATCTTGTCGTCGTAGGCATGTACCAAGTCGTTGATTTTCACTACCTCACGACCACTACGAGGTGCAGGGGGAAAGCGGAAGTGCAGGGTTCTTAATCCACCCGTTGGGGCTTCAATCCGCTCGATTTTTTCTAGTTGTTTCTCGCGGCTTTTTGCCTGGGTACTGCGAGTGGCACTTGCCCGGAAGCGCTCAACAAAGGCTTGCTGCTTTTCCAGTTCTTTCTGCTGACGCTCATAGGCACTCATCTGAGCTTCCTGCATCTCGGCTTTCTGTTGGAGATAAGCAGAGTAGTTACCCAGGTAGGTAGTGGAAACGCCGCGCTCGGTTTCTACAATTTGGGTGCAGAGGCGGTCAAGGAACTCCCGGTCATGGGAGACTATCACCATCGGGGTTTTGACGCCCTTCAGGTAAGTTTCCAGCCATTCGATGGTTTCTAAATCCAGATGGTTAGTTGGCTCGTCCAGCAGCAACAGGTCAGGTTTTTGCAGTAGGATTTTGCCCAAACTCATCCGCATCTGCCAACCGCCACTGAAGGCACTGACTAGGCGATCGCCATCTTCTGGCTCAAATCCCATCTCTGGCAAGATCTTCTCAATCTGTGCCTCCAACCCATAGCCATCCAGGGCTTCAAACTGGCGCTGCAAGCGGTCTAGTTTGTGAATTAGTCGATCTAGTTCCTCCGCATCGGCAGTTTCCATATCTCGCTGCACCTGTGCGAGGGATTCATGAACTTGATTGGCTTCCCCAAAAGCACGCCAAAATTCTTCCTTGACGGTGCGACTGGGGTCTACTTCAAATTCTTGAGTGAGGTAGGCGATGTGTAAACTAGCAGGACGGATCACTTCTCCCGTGGTGGGTTCCATCTCTCCTGCAATGATTTTGAGCTGCGTGGATTTGCCTGCACCATTGACGCCGACAAGACCAATGCGATCGCCCACTTTCACCTCCCAGTTAACATCCTTGAGGACTTCGCCAGTGGGGTAAATTTTACTGATATGTTCGAGTCGCAGCATCAAGAGTCTCCAGGACGGATGAAGGGGAGATGAGAGCGCTTTTGCGTGGGTAGAGTCGCAGATGGCTCAATATCCGAGTTCATCGTAACAAAATTTAATTACAAATACGGGACTGGCAACCGCTTGATGGCAGATTGGAGATGTTGAGGCGCGACGCTCGTTCCGCGCCGCGATCGCGCGTCGCAGATCGTTTATTGGATCTATGGCAATCCTAAATGATTGATGAATGCGAGATTCCAGACTTGTCTAAGAAATCGGGAATCTGAACCTCTAACATCTCACAACTCAAATAGGATTGCTATATCACATGGATTTTTGATATTCCTCAAGAAGATCCATCAGGTTCACCTGGCACTGCATCGGCAGCAAATCTGCTAAGGGAACTTCCCGTTTGCCGCCGCCTAGTTTGACGGGGATGTTTTGGAGGATTTGCACAACCCGGTCTTCTTGCAAGGAATTGCTGGTCAGCAGGGGATAGATTTGTTCTGCCAAAGTGGTGTGTAGATGAGCCTCCCTCAAGTAGAGGTGCCACTTGGCGACATCAATGTAAATGTTTTCGCCAATTTCGGCAGCGAGGGTTTCGATTGCTTCGGTGGTGTTTAGTTTAGCCATAAGAATTAACTGTTTCTGTTTGAGTCGATGCTTTCTTTAGAGGGGTTAGGGACTAGGGGCTAGGGGCTAGGGTATCCCGTAGATTAATCTAGGGGATTGAAGCTTTTGATGTACTGTATGTACGCTCCCTCTTCCCGACGCTCTAGCCCCCAGCTCCCAGCGCCTTTGAGGTCGGTTTATCCTTGAGGGGATTTCGTCGGAGTATCTTTGGCAGGTAGCGGAGAATAATCTGCGATCGCAAAGATATAAACGGCGTGTCCCAACAAAATCAATCCCCAGAGACCCGTGAGTAAGTACGCCCAACGCCATTCGGCATAACGTAAGGTTCGGAAAAACCACACACCAGAGTTACACGCGGCAAATAGTCCCACATGTACGGCGAAGTTCATCCGGTCATCTAGGCGGCGGTAGTCTGGGTCACGCCGGTCAGGTTTGCGAGGCCAACGAGGAGGCATGGAATTAGGAGTTATGAATTAGGAGTTATGAATTATCAGTTGTTGCTTCTAACAACTAGCTTAATTATTCTACGTCCCTAACTGACATCCTCCTGAAGGAGGTAATCGCCTGACTTGCCGCCTGTTTTGCTCAACAGGCGAATCGATTCAATCTGTATCGACTTCTCTAGCGCTTTTGCCATGTCGTAGAGGGTGAGGGCGGCGACGGAAACTGCTGTTAGGGCTTCCATTTCCACGCCGGTTTCAGCTTTGGTTGTGACCGACGCCTGAATCTGATATCCCGGTAAGTGGGGGTCGGGCGTTACTTGCACTTCTACTTTGTGCAGCGGTAAGGGATGACACAGGGGAATCAGCTGGGAGGTTTGCTTGGCTGCCATAATCCCCGCCAGCCGTGCTGTACCCAATACATCCCCCTTGGGAGCGTTGCCGGTTTGAATGGCTTCAAAAGTGGCGGCTTTCATCCGCACTTGAGCGGCGGCGACTGCCTGACGCCGGGTTGGAGTTTTGGCAGAGACATCGACCATCTGGGCTTGACCCTGAGTATCTAAATGGGTCAGCGGTTGAGTTGCAGAAGTTTCTTGCGTCATTTTATGGAGGTGTGATATTATCAGTAATCGGTGGCAGAAAGCAATTTGCTATCGTCAAGGGCTTGTAGCTCAGTGGACTAGAGCACGTGGCTACGGACCACGGTGTCGGGGGTTCGAATCCCTCCTAGCCCGTCCAAGAAGGAAAAAGTAAAAAAGGTAACCCCCCTGTCGATTGACTAATTAGATGTCGTTGTTGACAGATTATGTCGTCTTGTCAAATTAACGTCATCTGGCTGGTGTTGACAAATTCTTGTCACTCAAGATGGAATGCGATCGCCTATGAAGGTAAATACTCAGGATCTAATACTTCAGCTAACTCAAAAGGACAATCAACCGGAAACACTTCCTCAGATAACCCCGTCTCCTTCGCGGCATCTCGTCTAGCTATTTGATAACAGTCTTTCCAAGTTTCCTCTAGCAAACCCTTCAAACTTGGACTATCCTCAAGTAACAATAGTAAATCGCTGCGTTGAGTGACAATGGTACTCACCCAACTATTGCCATAATAAGGGCGCATCTGTGGTTGATATTGCCATTTTAACAAGTGAGTTAGAATTAGCTTTAACCGACTCTTCAGTTCTCGCCTTTCACTCCGTCCCATGCTCTCAATTTCTTCTACCAAATGAGTTAAATCTAATTCTTCAAAGCGTCTTTTTTTCAACAAGTCTGCTGTCTTTTCCAACCACAAATAAAAATCTTGATCGTAGAGAACACTATCACTCATTTTTAGCCGTCTCCAGTAACTTCTTCAATTCTCGCACTTCTATTCCATAAAATTTTCTAACTTCAGCAATCGCGCAAGTACGCTGGCGGCGATTATTATTGACTTTTAGCCAGAAACGTGTATATAAATTTTCAGCGAAAGTCAGGGAAGGCAAAAGATGTTATTTCTTTTGCCTTTTTTTATTTCTCTAAACTCTTGTATTTAAAGCATAAACATCCCGTCCGCGACCCGTGGCAAACCGCAGGGAATGGGGTAAATCTTTACTGTTCTGCGTAATGAAGACAATGAGAGCAAGTACAGCTAGACCCGTGGTCAGAGAAAAGATGCCTTGGTAGCCCAACT
>CBDTXL010000027.1:0-28325 GCA_965364435.1 uncultured bacterium | reverse complement strand
GCTCCCTGGAAAGCCGTCCTGGAAGGACGGGGTTTCAGACCCTGATTTTCGATGACATCACCGGGTGGATGAATCGAAGCGTTACGCTGAAGGCGCAAGCTAATCATTCCCTTAAGCTGTTTGATCTCCGGAATTAGTTCATCCGTTTGGTGGGAGGGAAGAGTAATCTCAACTTTTCTCGGCATATCTGCACCCCGTAATTACTGCTGCTGTTTTACCCAGATTTTCTAAAGTGTTTCTCATTTAAAATTGGAACCCCAATAAATTCCAGTGAGTCAGAAACGGAATGAAAACTAGGGCAGCTAGCGTAATTAGAGAATAGTGCGTTCGCGCTATAACTGACCAATATTTATTCTTCCAACCCAGAACAGTAAAGACAGCTAATCCCAAGGTCAAGACAGTGGCGATTGGGGGAAGAGAGAGGAACGCGATCGCAAATGCCGGTACTCCATACGCCAGCTTCCATGCACCGTATAGCCAAAGTGACAAAGGCAAGCTAATTAAGAATACCAGATATAGAGTACCAACAAGACCCGCTAACAACCAGGCTCGGCTGTAGTGCCGCTCAATTTGAAAAGGCTTGCCTCGTAAACAGCGAATCAGCGGACGTATCGGCCAAGTGAAGAAAGCTGACAGGAAAACCAGTACACAAAAGCCAAGCAATCCTAACTGCACCCAAGCCGTTTCATACCAGGGTACTCGCTCGTAGGCTCCTATCTTAGGCCAAAGTGGATTAAACGCGAATTTGATTTGATTACTAGCCTCATCTTCAATAGCATCCCCAAAGGCAGTCAAGGCATCATCATTAGCTCGCTTAAATAAATGCGGTTCTACAGGGATTAACGTTATGTTTTGAGGATTGTTTAGAAAGAACAGACCAGGGGTTTGAATTACTAAAGTTCCGTTATCGCCCTTCTTAATATGGATAAGCTTAAACACTGCGGATGGCTTGAGGAAGGTGGCACGGGGATACTCTACATCGCGGTAAGTGCCCGTGAAGCGATCGAGTTGCTCATCGGTAAGGGCAAGGGGTTTTAAAGGTGCGGGTTTATCGGGAACGGGAAAATAATGGTCTAACAACTGAGACAGTAGTTTTCCATGTATCCCACTGAAGCTGTTGCTGGCAATAAAGATGCCGATATTCTGGTCAGGCATTAGGGTGAGGGAGCTAGAATACCCGCGCAAACTTCCCAGATGTCCAATCATCCGAATGTTATTTTCCAACCGTTCGCGGAAACTGTAGCTAGTACCTGGCAATTTTGGATGGTGGGCGAAGTGTGTCTTGTGCATCAGTCGCACCGTATCCTCTTCGAGAAGGCGCGAGTTTTGGTAGCGACCGCGCAGCAAGTGGGCAATCATAAAATTAGCCATATCGGTAGCCGTCGTACTCATTGCTGCCGCTGGAGCAATATTGAGATATAAGAACGGGACGGGTTTGAAGTTGCCACTTTGATGCTGATAGCCCACCGCCAAGTTATCGGCTAACGCTGGCGGTAATGGTTGGAGGAAGGTGCTGCGGCGCATCTCCAGTGGTTGAAGGATATTTTTGTCAATATATTCGGCGAAGGGTGTACCGGAGATTTTTTCCACTACATAGCCCAACAAAGCAGTGCTATGGCTGGAATAGCTGTAGAGTTTACCGGGACGCCACACAATGGGGGGCATATGGTCAGCTAGATAATTTACCAACGGCTCCATTTCAGCTTCAGTGCGGGCTGCCAGTCCGATGCGTCGGACAGTAGTCCCGTCTGTGTGCATCATCATCCTGGCGGCTGTGACTAGCTCGGAGTAAGGGTTCTCTAGTTGGAAGTCCGTGAGGTACTTATTGACATCGGCATCTAGGTCAAGCTGTCCTCGCTCGTACAACTGCATCGCTGCTGTCGCTGTGAATAGTTTGGAGAGGGAAGCAACGCGAAAGAGGGTTTTATCTGCCTCAACGGGTATCTTTTTCTCCAGGTTGGCATAGCCGTAACCCTTGGCGAAAAAGAGCTTCCCATCTTTCACCACAGAAATGACCGCACCAGGGACATGAGTTTTCGACATCTCCTCGTTAAAGAAGTTGTCTACGAAGGCTTCAAATTCCTGCGGTTCCTTAAGTCCCAGTCCTGTAGGAGATGGGGACACCGACTTCTCCGGTTCAGTGACTTGCTGTGGTTGCTGATCTAAAATGGGAAGCTGCTTCGAGCTACTTTGAGCCAAACTGGGCATGGTCAGTCCGGACAACGAAAGCGAAAAAGAAAGAATTGCCAGCAGCAACCAATGAACTAGCTTCCTACTAGGAAATCTTCGCTGTCTCATAGTTTCTTTTTACCTTCTCGTAAGCTGGTTAAAACTGAAACCCCAAGAGATTCCAGTACATTAGGAATGGAATGAACGCCAGCGCTGCTAGCGTAATCAATGAGTAGTTCACGCGATCGCTCGCCGACCAATTCTTGTTTTTCCAAGCCAGCACAGTAAATGTGGGTAATCCCAAAGTCATGCCAGTAGTCACGAGCGGAATGTAAAGCAAGGCAATGATTATGGCAGGTACACCATACAAGAGTTTCCAGACACCAATTTGCCAAGCTACTAAAGGTAAACCAATCAAGAAAACCAGATTCAGAATGCCGACCAGACCAGCCACTAACCAAGCGAGTCGAGTAAGTCTGTCGTCCTGAAAACGCTGCTTACGGAAACGGCGACTCAAAGACCTGACAAGCCAGGTAATGCCCGCAGACAGGAAAAGCACAGCACAAAATCCAGCTAAGCTCAACTGAAAGGGGATGGTTTCGTACCAGGGTAACTTCCGAAAAGCGCTAATTCTTGAACGAATAGGATTATATAGGTAGTTAATATTACCCTTACTGTCTTCTCCAAAAGCCATGTAAGCATCATCGTCAGCTCGTTGGAATAATAACGGCTCCACAGGTATCAACTTTCTTTTTACAGACCCTCTAGAAAAGAAAAACTCCGGGGTCTGAACTGTCAAAGTATTGTCAGAATTGGATTTAACATGGACGTGTCCAAACACTGCACCGAGACTGGCGAGGGTGCCACGAGGATACTCAACGTCGCGGTAAACACCAGTGAAACGGGTGGCTTGCTTTGCAAAGTTAGTGGGTGGCTTGGCAGGTGCAGGTTTCTCTTGAACGGGATAATAGTGGTCGAAAAACTGAGAAATCAGTTTTTCATGTATCCCATTGAAGCTGTTGCAGGCAACAAAAAGTCCTACGTTCTTTTCAGGGATTAGGGTCAGAGAACTGGAATAGCCACGTAAGCTGCCAAGATGTCCAATTGCCCTAATGTTGTTTTCCAAACGTTCATGAAAACTGTAAGTAATGCCGGGTAGTTTGGGATGGTGGGTGAAGTGCTGCCGATGCATCAACTGTGCCGTCTCCTCCTCTAAGATGCGCGATCTTTTGTAGCGACCGTTCTGGAGGTGGGCAATCATAAAGTGAGCCATATCCGTAGCCGTCGCACTGAGCGAGGCAGCAGGGGCGATGTTGAGATAGAGGAACGGTAGCGACTGAAAGCGACTATTTTGATACTCATAGCCCACAGCTAAATCGGATGCCAAGGAAGGTGGTGGCGGTTGGAGGAAGGTGCTGCGCTGCATATCGAGCGGTTGCAGGATGTTCTCGTCGATATATTGAACAAAGGGTAAGCCAGAGATAACCTCCACCAAATAGCCTGCTAAAGTAATCCCCATGTTGGAATAGCTGTAGAGTTCACCAGGTCGCCACACAATCGGGGGTATGCGATCGGGGATGAACTCTTCCAACGGCATCATCTCTGATGCCTTTCGAGCTGCAATCCCGAACAGCCGCTGACTGCTACCATCTGTTTGGGTCATTAAACTAGCGGGTGTAATCGGCTTTGAGTAAGGGTTTTCGATTTGAAAGCGCTTGAGATACTGGTTGACATCCCTGTTTAGGTCGAGCAATCCTTGCTCGTATAGCTGCATTACTGCCGTGCCTGTGAACAACTTGGAAATGGAAGCAACGCGAAAGAGCGTTTTATCCGGGGCAACAGGAATCTTTTTTTCCACATTCGCATAGCCATAACCCTTGCTAACAAGGATTTCTCCATCCTTCACCAAAGCAACAACTGCACCGGGGATATGTTTTGTGGGCATCTCCTTGGCAAAGAATTTGTCTAGGAAGGTTTCCACTTCTTGCGGCTCGGTTGGTCCCTGGCGAGTGAGGCGTGGGGGTTCAACCAAATCTGGTTGGGTTGGTTGCGGCTGCGGGGGAGATAAGAATGGAAGCTGACCTGTTCCAGTCGGTACCCCTTGAGCCAGATAGGGGAACCCGGACAGCCAAAAAAACAGAATAGTCGCAATTCCCCAATAAATCAATTTGATGGGAGTAGACACACGTTTTTTCATAACCTCTTTTTTCTTTCTGAGGCATCGTCAAGTTAATTCACCAATTCCTGTTCAGGCTCTCCCAACCCTTGATTGCTTTCTCCGACTTGTTTAGAAACGTGATTAATTATTGCCCCGCTCACGAAGATAGCAAAGAGTACCAGAATTGATACAAAAATACGTATCACACAGTTGCTAGGACGTGTTTTTTTCATTACATTTTCGCCTGAGAGGTCAATTAAGTACGCCTCCCTTATCAAGGACAGTACGTGAGATTAGCCGCAGTGTGGCTGTACTAGCAGCAGTAGTTGGAAATCTTATAGATTCCCCTGAACCAAGAAAAATGTAAAAGCATTTAATTAATTAAATACCTTAACTATTAGAATATTTTCAACCGCATTAAGATATAATTCTGAGTTTATAGGATATTTTAGACGTTAAGTTATAATCATGTAACCAAGATTATTTAGCAAGTTTAGTTAATATCTAAACTCAATTATTGGATGATATTAACTAAACATTTATTCTGCTTAAATATCAACAGTTAATCTGTTAATAAGTCGGAAGAGATAAGTTGTTTTTGGATAGCTAAGACGGCGGCTTGAGTGCGATCGCGCACTTCCAGCTTCTTCAAGATGGAATGGACGTGGACTCTGACAGTACCAGGAGCAATGTAGAGAAGGTCTGCAATTTCCTGATTACTCCGTCCCGCTGCAATCATTGCCAAGATTTCCTGTTCGCGCCTCGTGAGCGGATTTGCCGGTAATTCTTCAGCCTCTGATGGGGTAGAAGTAGGTTGTGCGCTAGCAACAAAAGTAGATTGAATCTCCGTGGTTGCTGGTTCGTCCCACCAGGAAGCTCCCGCTGCCACAGAACGGATCGCCAGGATGAGAAGTTCTGCCCTAATTCCCTTGAGGCAGTAGCCTTTGACACCCACTTCAATTAACTTAGCAATCAGAGGTTTTTGGAAACGAGAGGTTAAAACTAGGATGGGTAGCTCTGGACGTTGCTGCTTAAGTTGTTCACAAGTCTCAATGCCACCAATTCCTGGCAGTCCGATATCGAGTAGCACAATATCGAGCGGCTGTTGAAGAGCTAATTCTATAGCCGTCTCACCGTCTTCAACCTCCGCGACGACTTCAAATCCCGGTTCCTGTTGCAACCGCATAGACAAACCGAGGCGAAATAGTTCGTCATCTTCAACCAGCAAAATCCGTAGTGCATTTGAGGTCATCTTTTACCAGACACAAGTGGAAGAGAGCCGCATACAAGGGTAAAACTAGAAAGGGTGTCCCAAAACCCTGCCAAATCACCCTCTAAATCTTGCCATTAAAAAGCTTTCGCTTTACAAGAAAACAACAGCCAACTCCGAAGTCGGCTGTTACGGATATATTAGGCATGATCTAGCTAACTCTCAATATGAAGCACCCCTATGGCGGCTTATTGTCATTCTCATGAAGCTTCTGTGTTACCTAATCTCATCAGAGTGTGATGACAATTGTTCTGAGCGTTGATGCACAGGTAATCTGAATCCGAACGAAGCACCGCGTTGCGATCGCTCCGTAGCGTCTCCTGAGGAGAAACGATTTTTGCCCCAGACGGAACCGCCGTGGGCTTCAATAATCTGTCGAGTCAAGTATAGCCCCAGCCCAGACCCCATAGACTGGCGATCGCTATGTCCCTGGTAAAAGCGCTCAAACAAGCGGGGGAGTTCATCCGGTGTAATCCCCCGTCCATTATCGACAATTTTCACCACCTGGTAGCTAGAGTCTGACTCTAAAACAATTTCCACTTTGCCACCACGAGGGCAACTGTTAATTGCATTCGTTAACAAGTTGGTAAAGACTCTCCGGAGTTGTAGTGCATCCCCATTTACCCATACAGGTGAACGGTGGTTGGATTCTCCATAACTCAGACCAACATCCACCCGGCGCTTTGAGGCTAAATCTGATAGGGTAGCGATCACTTCCTCAGCTAGAGCGGCTAGCTCAACAGGTGCCAGTTTTAATCTCACTCCCTCCGTATCGTTGCGATAGACATCTAGCAGTGTCTCGATTAGCGCAAGTGAGTTCTCGTGACTCCGAACAATCGCTGCGAACACTTTTTGCTGCGCGTCTGTCACTGCACCGTATTTTTCCTGCTGCAATGATTTCAATGTCTCAATTGCTCCGAGGAGCGGTGTTTTCAGGTCATGGGTTAACGTTGACACAAAATCCTCTCGCACACTAGCTAAGTGTTCTTGTGCCTGTAGTTGCACCTTTTGTCGTGCGATCGCTTCTTCATGACACAAATTGCGCTCGCTCAGCCAGCCTGTAACTACGAGTGCCAGCCCCATGAGCGTGCGGTTGATCACGCTTGAGGAGTTCATCCACTCTGCATTAGGGATGAACAGGTTCAGAAGGGTTAAGCCTGTTGCCATTACCGTAACCTGAAGTGTCGCCGAGCGACTCAGGCGTGAAGAAGCTAACAAAATTGGTCCAGTATAGAGGAACCCCAAGGCATACGGCGGTGGTGTGAAAAAATCTAAGACGATAATAATCGCGAATAATCCAATAATGAGCCAGCACGTAGTGAGGTGCTGCTCTTGAAGCAAACGCGCTTTTAAAATTGCTATTAATCGGTGTAACATTGCAAGCCACTGTAATTTGAACTAGTGGATACATAATAAAAGTAGATTAAATTCTAGTTTAAGCAATAAATAAATGTTTAGCTACAATTTATACCTTGAGATATAAATTGTAGCTAAATTTGCTAAATATTATTTTAGTCTAGGATTTATATTAATACATTCAAATCCATTCTAAACGCCTGAGTATATCTTGTTTTTTGTTATAGATTCAACGAAAATATAAGTATTGAATCCAAAAAATATTTTTTTGCTCCGATGATGGATTCTGGATAACTGAAGTAGTCGTGAAAGCTGGAAGGTTAACAATTGCAAGGATTGAGACATTTTTAGATATAGATGACTAATTACTTCAGCTTACTCCCTTCTCCACTTATGGATTAAAAATGGATTAAAAACACTCGTTGAACAAAGTTGATGCTTTTAGGAGGTATTTATGAATCAACACAATCCAAAAATCAAAAAACCGGCTGGGTTAGTCAGCGCTATCTGTGGAAGCGTACTCATTGGTTTACCAGCAATTCCTTTAGCGGCATCAGCAATGCCCGCTTCCAGGGTCAATCCCTGCCCTGGTATTTATTACGAAGAACCCTACAACAGTACGCACTTTGCTCCTCAGGGATGCCCACCTAATGCAGCAGTTCGACAATTTGGTGTACAAGGGCTAACTCCTAATCAAGCGTTGCCCCCTGCGCCTACTTCCATCACACCACCTCTACCAGAGGTTCGCAGTAATGCGATCGCGACAGTCACTCCTATGGATGGAAAGGTCGATGTGAAACTGAAAAATAACACCAACGCTTTCATCTCCTATCAAGCAGTCGGCCATACCGAACGCCGATTTCTGGTAGCTGGAGAAGAAATTATCCTGCAAGACCTGCCAACCCCTGTGACTATCACGACAGTTCGTCAGGATAAAGGGCTACTACGTGTAGTTCCGACATCCACCTCCGAGGCAGGAATGTTAGAGGTTTCGTTGGATGAATCGAAGAATTTAGACGATAACCTGGGCGCACTGAGAATTCAAAGGGATGGTAAAGTCTTTTTGAACTAGTGCGAGTGAAGCTTGCACAAATGGTTGATGTTTTGAGATAGAAATGTTCACGTCAAACCGTATAAAAAGAATTGTCAGGAGTCAAAGAGGTAAAAGTTTTATTTAGCTTCTGGACAACTACAAGGACGCGCTCACCAGTAAATTTGAGGAGATTTTTTCAATGAATAATAGATTTAATGAAGTCCAGGTTGCTAGTTACGCATCTACCCGTCGTGACGACCTTACCCAAGCGCCGTGGAATACCAAAGGAGCAGCGATTGCCCTAGCCTTCCTTGCGATGCTGCTTCCTGCTTGCACTACCAACACTTCAGAAAAAGTAGGCGGTCCTACTGCTAAGACTAACGTCACTACAGAGGAAGTTGCTGATCGGACAAATGCACTTCTTGGTAAAACTGTAACAGTAAGAAGCGAAGTTGAAAAAAAAGTTGGTGCCAATTCCTTCACAATCGGTGATGACAAGCTTTTCGGTAGTGAAAAAATTCTGGTTATTAATGCTTCAGGAGCGCCCACTGTCCTCCCTGACGACATAAAGCTCCAAGTGACGGGCAAGGTTCAAAAGTTTGTAGTTGCTGATGTGGAGAGAGAGTTCAAATTGAACTTAGAACCAGAGGTGGAGGTTGAATACAAAGACAAACCAGTAATCATTGCCCAATCAATCGCTCTAGCGCCCGAACCGGGTGAAGTCACCAAAAACCCCAGCGCTTTCTACAACAAGACTATTGCCGTGAAGGCTGAAGTCGAAGAAATCATTAGTCCAACTTCGTTTACCCTTGATGAGGATAAGCTAACTAGCACCCAAGATTTGCTGGTCTTGAATACAACCCCAGGTCAAACCATCAAGGATGGTCAGGAGGTTGTTGTAACGGGTGTACTCCGACCCTTTGTTGTTGCAGACATCGAGAGGGATTACGATTTAAACTGGGATTTGACTCTGCAAAGAAAGCTGGAGGCGGAATACAGTCAAAAGCCTGCACTTGTTACTAAATCTGTATTTCCAGCAGCAGACGATTAAACTCTTGGACTCAGGATATAGAGGGGAGCAAATTGCTTTCCTCTTCGTTTTATTGCAACAGAATACTTACTGGTCTGGAGTTAGAGCTGACATGAAGCGCTCAGCCTGCTTAATTTATAACCCTGTTGCTGGTCAGGGCGATTCTGAAGCTGACCTTCAGAGGATTCGCGAACTACTCGAACCAGAGATCGATCTGGACATTCGGCTGACGACAAAGGAGGTGGATGCTGACCAACTTGCTCGTACAGTGGTCAAGGAAGGAGCATCAACGCTCATCGTTTCCGGCGGCGATGGCACCCTGTCAGCAGCAGCTTCGGCTTTGGTTAGAACTTGTATCCCCTTGGGGGTGATTCCACGGGGTACAGCCAATGCTTTTGCTAGAGCTTTAGGGATTCCATTCACGCTTGAGGCAGCCTGTCAAACGATCTTAAACGGTTCTATCCGTGTAGTGGATGCTGCCAGCTGCAATGGTAAGCCAATGATGCTTCTAGCAGGGATTGGATTGGGAGCCAAGATGGTTGAACATGCTGAGCGAACTGCAAAGAACCGATTCGGTACCCTAGCTTATATCCTAGGTGGGGTGAAGCAGTTGTGGCACATGGAATTCTTTGACGCTTGCATCGAAACGGAAGACAAAGTTGTTACAGTTTTGAATGCAGCAGCGGTTACTGTCGCCAATGCCGCGCCTGGGACCTCCATTCTGGCTCAAGGACCAGCAGGCGTGATTGTAGACGATGGGATGCTGGACATAACGATTGTGGCTCCAGTCAATGCGGCGGCGACAATTGCTGCTGGCTTTCACCTACTGAAGACTGCCCGACAAGGGATTAGGGTAGAACGGTCAGATATTGGTTATCTGCGCGATAGCGTAAGCGCTGCTGCAAGCAGATCGCTCTATTAAGGTTACAACAGAGCCTCCTCAGAAAGTGGCACTGGATGGTGAACTCATTGGAACAACACCAGTTGAGATTGAGTGCATTCCGGGTAGCTTAACCATCTTAGTACCCAAGCTTTCATGAAAATGCATATCAAACGATTCAATTGGAGCAGATGCTTATGAATACTTTTGAACTTTTGAAGCTTTATGCAGCAGGAGAGCGAGACTTTCCGGAAACAAAACTGAGCAACGCACACTTAGTTGGAGAAAACCTCAGTGGGATAAATTTAACTCGGTCTATCCTTTGGGCAACAAACCTGAGTAATACCATCCTTAAAAGGGCAAACCTAACGCTTACATCCTTAGCTTGGTCAGATCTAAGTGCAGCAAATCTGAGTGGCGCAGACCTGAGTGGCGCAGACCTGAGTGGAACCAACCTCAGTGGAGCCAACCTCAGTGGTGCAAATTTAAGTGGAACGATACTGATTCAGGCAAATCTAACTGGCACAATAATGCCCGATGGGATAACCCAAAAGTAGACTTACTGAGTGTGAGAAATTCACATTTTCCCCCGCTAGCCCTATCAGGTATAGCTGGGGGTTGCCAATATTACTGTTGAGATTTCGTGTTTAGTCAAAAATTTTGTTAACAATATCCTTGAAGAAATTAGTATTCAACTTGTTAGGTACATCAAAAAGTTTGACCGTAGCCTTACGAAATCGCTATGAATATCTTTAAACAACTATCATTAACACTACGTTTCATCAAGTTTGAGCGCTTTCTCGGCTCACTGTTCTATTCCTATGAGCGAGACTGGTGGGAACGCCAGTTTCGTAGTTCTGAGACTTCAGAACCTTCTCAGGAACCCAGAAAACTCCTTCAGGCTGAGCCTACTCCAAGAGGGGGGCGCTTTTTCTTTGAGCAAGCTGAACTTGAAATCTGTTTCCTATCTACTGATTTAGTCCGAGTTGACTGGAAGCCTGGGATATCTCCCCTTCCTTATGGGATTGCCCGTCAGGATTGGTCGGAAGTAGAGACGAACTTACAAAAGACTGCCGAGGGTTGGGTTGTGTCTAGCACTGCTCTTAAAGTAGTCATCACAGAGCAGGGTAGTCTGAAATTGCAAAATTCTGACGGGCAAACCCTACGGGAAGAACTGCCTCCACAGCGTCAAGGCGAAGCATGGACTCACCGGGCAAAACTGCGACAAGAGGAACACATTTACGGTTTGGGAGAACGGGCAGCGTCTCTCGACCTCCGCAGACCTAAAACTCAGGCGCAGCAAATCGAATCCTACCGACTCTGGCACTATGACGCTGGTGGAATTTATAGTTCAGGGACAGACCCGCTTTACCTGTGCATTCCAGTGTATTTGGGGATGCACCGAGAAGGTAGCTACCTCGTTTTCTACGAAAACACCTATTCCGGCAATGTTACCTTCAAAGATGTTGCTGAAGTCTCCTTTGAAGGCGGCGCACTGCGTTATTACCTGACTGCTGGCAAACCTGCACAATTATTGCAGCGCTATACCGAGTTAACAGGACGCCCTCCCCTCCCTCCCCGTTGGGCATTTGGTTATCATCAGTCGCGCTGGGGTTATGAAACGGAAGAAGCCGTCCGAGAAACGGCTCAAGGGTTCCAAACTCATGACCTGCCCTTGAGTGCTATCCATCTGGACATCGACTGCAAAGACAATTTCCGGTCATTCACCATCGATCCCGATCGCTTTCCCAAACTTCGGGAGTTCAACCAAGAACTGGCTTCAATTGGGGTGCGGCTCATTGCCATTGTCAACCCTGGAGTCAAAGCCTCTCGCAACAGCGACCTGTTTGAGGAAGGACGGGCGCAAGAGGTGTTTTGCACTTATCCGAATGGCAAACTCGCCCTCGCTCCGGTTTGGCCTGCAATGTGTGCTTTCCCCGATTTTACGAACCCACTCGCCCGCCATTGGTGGAGTCGCCAGTATGAATATCTCCTCGATTTGGGTATCACTGGATTCTGGCACGATATGAATGAACCGGGAGTGTTTACCCTCTGGGGAGATGCCACGCTTCCCCGACCAACAAGGCATTCTCTGGAAGGCAGAGGCGGCACCCATGTTGAGGCGCACAACGTTTACGGGTTGCTTCAGGCGCAGGCGGGGTATGAAGCGCTACGTGAGTACCAACCCCAGAAACGTCCCTTTATTGTCTCGCGATCGGGTTGGGCGGGTTTGCAGCGTTATGCCTGGACGTGGACGGGAGATGTGGAAACCAGTTGGAAAGGTTTGCGCCAGACGATGCCAACTGTACTAGGGATGGGTCTTTCGGGAATTCCTTATACGGGTCCGGATATCGGCGGCTTTAAAGGAAATCCCTCGAACGAACTCTACCTGCGCTGGTTCCAGATGGCGAGTTTTCTCACCTTTTGTCGAACACATTCTGCAAACAATGTCAAGCCCCGCACCCCGTGGAGCTATGGTGAAACTGTCCTCAATATTGTTCGGGAATTCTTGCGGCTGCGCTATCGTCTGATTCCCTACTTCTATACGCTAGCCTGGGAAGCGACTCAGACGGGTCATCCGCCAATTCGTCCGCTTTTCTGGTCTGATCCCGATGACAATCGCCTTTGGAGTGTGGAGGATGCTTTTTTCCTGGGTGATGCGCTGCTAGTGTGTCCGATTGTAGAGGAAGGGGCGCGATCGCGACAGGCTATCCTCCCTAAAGGACGCTGGTACAACTTCTGGGATGATGCGATCGTCGAAGGAGCAAGAGAGGTTAATCTTGAAGCTCCATTAGAGCAGATTCCACTTCTGGTAAAGGCAGGAAGTCTTCTGCCAATGGAGGAAGGTCAGCAACTCATTCTCCACCTCTACCCAACTGTGCAAGGAACAAGTGAAGGTTGCCTCTACAGCGATGCAGGAGATGGATATGGGAAGTGGCGCATCGATCACTTCCGCTTGGGCAAGGGTGAAAACAATTTGGAACTTACCTGGGAGGAACAGGGAGAGTATTCGTTCCCTTACCAAAGCGTCCAACTGCACCTCCACGGGTTTAAACTGCAGCAGGCTTGGGTGGACGGGAAAGAAGTTGCTGTTCGGAGAAATCAAGTGGAGTGTACTCGATTCCGACAAGTTCGCTTTCAAGGATAGTTGGCTGTGCTCTCAGTACATAACCTAACCGAGCAGAAATTTTTTGCCCAACTCAATTGAAATAGCCAAGCATATGGAGGCTACAGTTGTGAGTTTAGGGAAATTAATCGGTCTCCTTGCCTTTGCAGTTTCTCTTTATATTCTCTGGCAGATACGGCAAGTCCTTTTGCTGGTCTTTGCAGCAGTGGTTTTTGCAGTCGTATTGAACCGAGTCGTGCGATTGCTCCAGCGCGTAGGAGTTAAGCGAGGTATCGCGATCGCACTAACAGTTATTTTTTTACTGGGAATCTTATTTGTCCTTTTTGCACTGATTGGACCGTCCTTTGCTCAGCAATTGGAACAATTGGGGAACCTCGTACCTACTACTTTAGAAAGTCTGCGGAACTGGTTCAACTCGCTCTCTACCCGGCTTCCAGAGCGATTGATAAATGTCCGTAGCTTCAGCGATTTTCTTACCAGAGTTCAACCTTTGATAAGTCGGTTGTTAAACAATACCTATACCTGGTTCTTCGATCTACTGGCAATTATTCTTAACCTGTTGCTGGTCTTGGTTCTGATTATCATGCTACTAGCAAATCCCGCGCCATACCGACGGGGTTTAATTCTGCTATTTCCTGCTTTTTATCGTCGCCGTGCTGAAGAGATTCTCTCGAAGTGTGAAAAAACTCTGGTGGGCTGGGTAACAGCTACTCTCATTACTATGGGAGCTGTTGCTGCGATGAGCTTTATTGGACTATCAATTTTACAGGTGCCTTTGCCACTAGCTAATGCCCTCTTTGCAGGCTTATTAGAGTTTATTCCTAATATTGGACCCACTTTGAGTGTGATTCCACCCGTGGCAGTCGCCCTTCTCGATACTCCTTGGAAAGGAATTGCTGTGGTAATCCTGTACTTTGTGATTCAGCAGATTGAGTCTTATGTTCTAGTCCCTTTCCTGATGAAACAGCATGTGTCGTTGCTACCAGCCGTAACATTGTTGTCAGTAGTAATCTTTGGCAGCTTTTTTGGATTTTTAGGTGTATTTCTTGCTGTGCCGCTTGTGATTGTTCTCAAAATTTGGATCTATGAACTCCTGATTAAAGACATACTCAACCATTGGCACACAAATGAAAAAGACAGTTCTCCATCAGAAGAAGCGATTGCGCGAAGCGCAGTGCCAAAGGCAATCGCTAACAGTAGAACGCATAGCTCATAGTAGTGATTAAAAACGCCAAGAACCGAATACAACAGATAGCGAGTCTTATAGTTGCTAGCCCTTGGATGGAACTGCTCTTTCGACTCGGCTATGCGGCTAAGGGACTTGATGCAAGAAACATCTCAATATTATAAAGCCTGCACGGTCAGGGCAACCCAAGTAGACATTCAAATAGTTGAGATAACTGAGAGGTTAGAAGTTCCTTTGGGGCGTCTAGAGTTAACCTTTGTGCGGTGCTGTTTTTAATCTTCTTGTAAAGACTGTTAGTTTGAGACACCTCGGTGTAATATAGCTTTTATTCTTGCCAGGAGTTCACGAGTGTTAAACGGTTTAGTGATGTAGTCATTGGCTCCCGCTTTTAATCCCCAAGTTCTGTCAATATCTTCGTCTTTGGCTGTCAGCATCAAGATCGGAACGTCAGAAAACGCCCGAATGCGCCAGCAAATCTCCATGCCATCTATTATCGGTAGCATCAGGTCTAAAAGAATCACGTCCGGCACCTGCTTGTGATACAGTTTGATTGCTGTCTGCCCATCTTCTGCCGTCGTTACACAATAGCCTTCTTTTTTTAAGGTATAGCTAAGGCTATCGCGTAATGGCTTTTCATCATCGACCAGTAAAACGTGTGGCATAGTCTCGCTAAGCTGTCTCTAAAACTGAACTTCACAAATTATCATAATCTTCACGTTTACACGATGCCTCCGTCCACAGTGGGATGACTAGCTATTTTTAAGTGTGCAGCAATAGTGCTTTGGGAAGGAGATTGCTAGCACTTAAAAATAGCAATTTAGTTTAAGCAAACATAGTGTTTATATAAAAAATATATCATTTAATATAAATACTATCTAAACATTTAAAGCTTATTAAAAATATATGTATAGCAAATTAATTAAGTTAACCTTAAACCCCTAACTATATCTTGTTTTTAACAAAAAGATGTACCAGAATTTAAGAGGGTAGCTAATCAATTTGATACAAAGTTTTCAATCTTTTCTAAAAGAATGCTAAAGAACAATAGATTTTAGCTCTCTTGCACAGACATTCCATTGATACCTTGTGAACGTTTAGGAGTTTTTTCTATGAAACAGATGATTGATTGGCAAACATCTGTGGCGGTAACAGCCTCAATCGCCCTTGGTTTGACCGCTCTTCCCGTTTCCTCTACAGTCCCTAGTACAGCCATGCTGACGGGAATTCAACCCTCTGCCCCAGGACACACATCATTCCAAAACGAAGCTAAATATCAACTGGCGCAAGCCTCGGACAACTGTCGCAGGGTTGACACTCGCACCAGCAATCTCAATGTCCGCTCAAGCCCTGGTGGTCCTATTATCGGCTCATTAACTGACAGAACCCTTGTCAGCATCGAAAATACTGGCAGTAATGGCTGGGTGCCAATTTCATCGCCCCAACAAGGGTATGTGTTTGGCGGCTATCTCAATTTGTGTGAAGAGCCAGTACCCCCTTCTGAAACAGCGACATTATTAGATAACTGCCGTCAAGTTAGAGTGACGGGTAGTATTCGTGTCCGCGAAGAAGCTTCGATTAGCAGCCCAATCATTGGAACATTAGCCAATAGACAGCGTGTCACGATTGTGAATCGTGGCGAAAACGGTTGGGTACCGATTTCAGCTCCCGTGAGTGGTTATATCTCTGGGGCTGATCTCAAGTATTGTTCTTGATTGGCAAGATTTAGACATTAAAGATGGTGGGAGATAGATGAAGCGAAGCTTACAGGGGCAACCCTGCGTCAGAGCGATCTGAGCGAGGCGGACTTGAGTAAGGCAATGCTGAATGAGGCAAATTTATTTGAAGGCAGCCAAAATCACTAACGCCAACTTAAACAAGGCTGACCTGACTGAGACCGTAATGCCTGATACAACAGTAGATAATCCTAGCAACAAAAGCCGCTGAGGTTTTTCATCTCATCTGTACAAACTTTAGCCATAGGCAGAAGTTCCCTTTGCTAGTTGCCTAAAACCGAATGGCAGTAGCTTAAGGGAACATCATGACATCATGCTGCGATCGCTTCCTCTATTTCCCGGTAAAAGTAGCGCCGCTATTCACACCCATTTAGTGGCTTGCAGATGAGGTAAATTTCCCAACATCCAATCTGACATTATCCTACTCTGGGTACGGTAGGAGAAAGCGCTCTGTCGGAGCTACAGTCACTTGGAAGATTTATGCTTTTTTATTTTTAATCTAAACTAACAGTTTAGATTAAGTAAAATTAGTGCTTATTTTAAATCTATATCTTCTAAGCTAAATGTTTAGGTATTGTTTAAATTAAATCTATACTAAACTACTTAACTTGCCTTTAAACCTTAAATTATATCTTGTATTTACTAATAAAATGTACCACAATTGAATGAATCTAAATCGAGCAACTTGAAAAAATAGTTTTTAATCTCTCCTAAAAGAACGATAAGGAAGAAAAGATTATGGCTCGTTGCACATATATTCATACTTCATGAAAGGAGGCAAAATGGTTAATAGTCAAGTTAAACATGCAGTCGGTGTATTTTCCAGTCGTCAAGAGGTGGAACAGGCACTTAATCAACTGAATCGTTCTGGTTTTCCGATGGACAAAGTTTCCATCATTGCACGGGACGCAGATCGGCAGGATGATATAGCGGGTGTTGATGTTAGTGATCGCGTTGGCAATAAAGCCGATGAAGGTGCCGCATCTGGGGCGCTTACTGGTGGCACATTAGGAGGTATTACTGGTCTACTCGTGGGTGTGGGTGCTTTGGCGATTCCTGGGGTGGGTCCAGTCGTACTTGCAGGCGAGGTAGCTACAGCCCTAGCTACAACCCTAGCCGGTACCGCAATTGGTGCAGCCGCTGGCGGACTGCTGGGCGCACTCATTGGTTTGGGAATTCCCGAAGAACGAGCCAAAGTTTACAGCGATCGCGTGTCCAGAGGGGATTATTTAGTAATAATCAAGGGCACCGACACCGATATTGCTAGAGCAGAAGCAATTCTGAACAGTCACAGCATTCAGGACTGGGGTATCTATAATGCACCCGGCGTTAACTCCGTGCATACCGATTATGCCACCAGACCTATGGGTGGTGTTACGGGTATGGCTATCAGCAATACACAAGCCACTGCTCCTATGCCTAACGATTATGCCACTGCCACCCCTGTGGGTAGAACGACTGGCACGGCTTTGAGCCAACAAAAGCGTGCTGTAGGTGTCTTTTCCAGCCGTCGAGATGCGGAACAGGCGCTCAGCGAACTGAGAGATGCTGGCTTTCCTATGGCTAAGGTTTCCGTAATTGCCAAAGACGCAGGTAGTGGCGGTAAGCTTGCCGGTGCCGACATGAGCGATGACGTAGGCAATAAAGCTGACGAAGGTGCTGCAAGTGGTGCAGTCACAGGAGGGGTTTTAGGAACTCTAACCGGTTTATTAGTCGGTCTTGGCGCTATCGCGATTCCTGGCATAGGTCCTGTAATGCTAGCAGGTGCTACTGCTACCGCCTTAGCCACTACCCTTTCTGGTGGAGCAATTGGTGCCGCCGCTGGTAGTTTGTTTGGCGCACTAGTTGGTTTGGGAATTCCTGAAGAGCGAGCTAGAGTTTATAACGACAGATTATCCCAAGGGGGTTATCTGGTGATAGTGGATGGCACGGATGACGAAATCCTTCGTGCTGGAGCGATTCTTAGCAATCGGGGAATTCAAGAGTGGGGTATCTATGATGCACCCAACGTTGATACTGCTCGTACTGATTACCCTGCTAGCGCTGTTGATACGGAGCCTGATGTTATCGTTGTGGACCATCGAGAGCGGACTGTATAGGCTTACGAGAAGACAACTGTCTTCTCATCCCTAAGGAGAGAAGGAACGCCTGCTGAATGACTTAAAAAATTTCTGAGGCTGGAATATCACCAGGCATTTTGTAACTTTGAATTGAGCTTCTAAAAGCTTTGCCAAATTCAACGTTTAGCGAAGAAAGTGCGACAAGACAGCAGTTGCGTTATTCATTCTTCATTCTTGGTGTAAACAAGTCGCTCCTCAACCTTACACACGAGCAAATTACACTTCTAACTGATGCAATTGAGGAATTAAAAAATGAATAAAGTAACTGCATTTCTACTCAGCAGCGTCTTCCTATTTGGGGCTGTTGCTTGCAATAATAATGACGTTGCTAAGACTGATGAGGCAGCTCCCGATTCCGTTAACGCTCCCGTCAAGGCTCCGGAGGCGGGAGAGGTTAAGGAAGCAAGAAAAGACGCGCAGAACCAAACCCGCCAAGCACAACTTGAGTCTGATATCCGGGCGCGGGAGCAGCGAAACAATGTGAGCCTCAGCGGGGAGAAAGTAAGAAATGATGATAACCTGGCAAGTGAAGTTCGCGACAAGCTAGAGGCGAACATACCAGGCGGTCTGCTAACTGTTAAGGCTGAAGATGGGGTTGTAACAGTCGCAGGAACCGTTCCTAATACAGAGAAACTTGCAGCGATTGACAACTTGGCAAAGGAGATTAAAGGTGTCAAGGCTGTGAAGCTTAACGTAAAAGTTGCTCCAGCAACTCAGTAATCCCATTTCACTTTTGATGCGATACACATACCCCCCTAGACCCTAGTCCCCACTTTCAAGACAGGTCTAGTAATGCGGTGCTGGCGTTGCTTGATTGGGTTGGCGCTGGGGAACAGCCCCAGGTTCTACTAAGGAGATTGCACAAAGATGAGCAGTAGGAACGAGTACAATTCGTCAGCGCAGACAACTGCAAAGCAGGACGGGAACAGCCCTGAAGGAGTGCCGAAGCCACCGAAGGGTTGGGATCGCTTAAAGTGGTTGGGACCGAGCTTTTTGTGGATGCTCTCTGCCGCTGGTTCTGGGGAGTTGCTGTTTACGCCTCGAATCGCCGCCCTCTATGGCTACTCTCTCCTCTGGGCGCTGCTTGCCGCTGTCATCCTTAAATGGTTTATCAACCGCGAGGTGGGACGCTTCTCAGTCTGCACGGGAGCAACGATACTCGAAGGTTTTAGGCGACTTCCGGGTCCCAAAAACTGGGCAATCTGGCTGATTTTGGTGCCACAGGTGGTTGTAGCGATCGCAACTGTTGCCGGACTCTCAGGTGCTGCTGCCACTGCACTGATTCTGATGACGGGGGGAACGGTTCAGCTTTGGACAGTCATCATCATTGCTGTGACGGCAGCGATCGTTTTCCTGGGGCAATACAAAACGGTGGAAAAAATTTCTTCCTATATCGGGATTGCCCGCACGGTTGCTGTAGTCGCTGCTGCCATCTTTGTTTTTCCCAACCTGAAGAACCTGGGATCCGGGTTATTGCCGCAAATTCCAGCTAATGTGCAATATCAGGAGATTTTGCCTTGGCTAGGGTTTATGCTGGCAGGGGCAGCAGGGCTGATGTGGTATTCCTACTGGGTGGACGCGAGAGGGTATGGTGCTGCGGCGCTCAAGCAAGAACAGCCGCTCGAACCCAATCAAATTAACGAAGAAGAACGCGATAGCCTGCGCGGTTGGATTAGCCTAATGACCTTATCCAACACGTTAGCTGTAGTCGGTGCGCTCTTAGCCGCATTATCGTTCCTGATTCTCGGTGGAGAGTTGCTGCATCCCCAAGGGCTAGTACCCAAAGAAAATCAGGTGGCTGAAACGTTAGGTAGTTTGCTTGGCAATCTTTGGGGACCTTTTGGTTTCTGGTTTATGATTGCGATTGTTTTTATTACCTTTTGTAGCACCACGCTGTCAGTTCAGGATGGCTTTGGGCGAATGTTTGCCGATGGGACAAATATTCTTTGCCAAGGGTTTGGCGTGCAAGGTCGGTGGACGAACGAAAAGTTTTTACGGAAGGCTTACATCGTAGGATTACTTGCTGTTCTACCCATTGGGATTTACCTGTTTTTTGGTCAACCCATTGCTTTACTTCAGTTAGCTGGAGGCATTGAAGCTGCCCACATTCCGATTGTTACGGGGCTAACGCTTTACCTGAATCATCAAATGCTGCCCAAGGATTTGCAACCGTCAAAAATCACATGGGGAGGCACTGCGATCGCGGGACTCTTCTTCGCTGGTTTTGCAATTATCTATCTCCTACAGTTACTAGGGGTTATGGGTTCCGGCGGCTGAGCAAGAGTTCTAAGAAGAAGGAGATTTTTTCGTGAAACGGTTTTTGGCAACAACCTGAACAGTGAGTGATGAAAGGCACCAAATCAAACTTGAAAACCTGGTTAAGCCTGAGTGCGGTAACGTTTTTAGTGCTAATTGCCATTAATCTGGGACTGCCAGCACTTTTCCTCATCTTGCGTGTACCTTCATTCGCAGTGGGTAATGAGGACTTATGGATTTTGCGTTGGAAAAATGATGCGAGTGGATCTGGCATCCAATTCAATCTGGTGTCCTTGCTGATGGTTGCGATCATTGTTGGCTTGGTTGGATTACTTATAAAAGTACAGAGCAAGCGTTACCGTTAGCAAAACATGAAGACTCATGTATGTATAACTCACGTCTATTCTTGTTAGTAGCCCTTTTAAACCCACTATGCCAAACTGTCTTTGTTGTTTCAACCCAATGCTGCGTCAGATTAAGGAGAACCACAGTAAAGATTAATTAATACGTGAGGTGATAACGATGACAAAAGCGACAAAACCATACTCTAACCGCATTGCCTTGGTATTCGACTTCGACGACACCCTCGTCCCGGATACGGTTGATAGCCTGCTTGAAAGCTGCGGCATTAATTCCCAGGCATTTCGCTCCGAACGGATTCAACCATTAATCGACAACGGCTGGGAACCGATTCTTGCCCGATTTTACAGCTTGATTCAGGAATCAAAGCGACGCGATCGCTCTGACAAGATTACCAAGGACTACATTGCCAAATTCGGTCAGGAGTTAGCGCCGTTTGATGGTGTGCCCGGAATGTTCGATCGCTTGCGCCACTGTGCTAAGGAAATTCTCCCCGATATCGAGGTCGAGTTCTATCTGATTACCTCTGGCATGGTAGAGATTGCTCGCCATACTTGCATTGCTGACGAATTTACATCCATGTGGGGCTGTGAATTCCACTACAACGAATCCGGCGAAATCGAGTTCTTGAAACAGGTTGTCAGCCATACCGAAAAAACGCGCTATCTCTTCCAAGTTGCTAAGGGAATCAACAATCAAAACCAAGACGGACAGATGTTTGTCTACCGGGATGTTCCCCCGGAGGAACTGCACGTCCCGCTCACTCAGGTCATTTACGTTGGTGATGGGGCGTCGGATATTCCTTGCTTTTCTCTGCTCAATGAGGAGAAGGGGGTAGCGCTCGGCGTTTACAAAGGGAGTACAGCTGAAGAGTGGGGGCGTGTGTTGGAGATGAGCAGAGGGCAGCGCGTTGCCAACTTGGCTCCAGCGGAATACAGCGAGGATTCAGAACTGATGCGATCGCTGAAATTAGCCGTAGAGAGTATGTGCTTCCAGATCGCATTGCACCAGTTGAGCGTTGGTGAATAGTTGAGAATTTTAGATTGAAGCAGATGCTCTATGAATCAGCCACAGGCGCACTCTTCACATGCGCTTCAACGACTTGACCGATCCCGAACCGATTCCTCGCGATACAAATTATGCCAGTGTGTTTGAGTCGGACGTGCCGATTGTTGTGCAGCACATCCGTCTCGATTCCCGTCAATCTGAGAATGCACTACTCAGCACCATCGCTTATGGCAGCAATTAGAAGAAGGGGAGGCGAGAGGCGAGTTTTTCATCTTTGCTCTGTCCCAATTCTCTAATTAAAGGATTCGCTCAATGCTCGACTGGATTACAAGTACCATTAACTCTTTAGGCTATCCAGGAATTGCTCTGCTGATGTTCTTAGAAAACATATTTCCTCCTGTGCCTTCGGAGGTTATCATGCCGCTAGCAGGGTTCACGGTAACGCAGGGCAAGTTGAGCCTAGTTTATGTAATTGTGGCAGGGATGGTGGGTTCCGTGCTGGGCGCACTGCCTTGGTACTACGCAGGCAAGCGATTGGGCGAAGACCGTTTGAAGAATTTAGCTGATAAGTACGGTAATTGGCTGACGCTATCTGGTAAAGATATCGACAAATCTAAGCAGTGGTTCGACAAACATGGTGGTATCGCTGTGTTCTTTTGTCGCCTTGTACCGGGAGTCCGCACCTTGATTTCAGTTCCCGCAGGAATTGACAAAATGCACTTAGTACCCTTCCTGCTGTACTCGACATTGGGTACTGCATTGTGGGTCGGTTTGTTAACTTATGCGGGATTGTTGCTAAAGCAAAACTATAAACTAGTAGAAAAGTTCCTTGGGCCTGCTTCCGGAGTTGTCCTCGTTGCTCTGATAGTTGCATTTGTTATCTGGGTGGCGAGGCGCAAAAAGAAACAGCAATTAAAACAAATGTAGAGATAATAAATACCCCATTAAACTTTTCTGAACTTGTTAATTAAATTGATTATCCAATGAAAAACCTGTGGTATAAAGACGCGATTATCTACTCCCTTGATGTGGAGACTTTTATGGATGCCAACGGCGATGGCATAGGCGACTTTATCGGACTTACCAAACGCCTGAATCACCTGGCGGGGTTGGGAGTTACCTGCCTGTGGCTATTGCCATTCTACCCTTCCCCAAACCGGGACAATGGCTACGATGTCATGGACTATTACAATGTTGACCCGCGTCTGGGAACTCTGGGAGACTTTGTGGAGTTCATGCATCAGGCTTGCGATCGCGGCATTCGTGTCATCATCGATCTTGTTGTCAATCACACCTCAATTCAGCATCCGTGGTTCCAGTTCGCCCGCTCTGACAAAAACTCAAAGTATCGCGACTACTACGTGTGGTCGGACAATCCGCCTAAAGACCCCAAAGCCGAGCTTGTCTTCCCTGGTGTGCAGGAGAGTATCTGGGAATATGACGAACAAGCAGGCGCGTACTATTTGCACCGATTTTACAAGGAACAGCCGGACTTAAATACTGCCAATCCAGAGGTGTGTGAAGAGATTCGCAAGATTATGGGCTTCTGGCTGGAACTTGGTGTATCTGGCTTTCGGGTAGACGCTGCCCCCTACTTAATCGAGCCACTTGGTATTAAGGATGCGGAGCATCGGGAACTCCACAACCTCCTGTCCCAGATGCGAGAGTTTGTTTGGGAACGACGTGGCGAAGGCGTGTTGCTAGCAGAGGCGAACGTCAAGCCAGACAAAATCTCCCTGTACTTCGGAGATGGGGACAGGATGAATATGCTATTCAACTTTTTGTTGAACCAGTATATGTTTCTTGCACTGGCTAGGGAGCAGGCAGCCCCCATCATTGAGGCATTGAAAACAATACCGGACACCCCACCTACAGGTCAGTGGCTGAACTTTCTGCGTCACCACGACGAACTCAACCTCAATCAGCTCACGAAGGAGGAACAGGAAGAGATTTTCGCCGCTTTTGCACCCGATGAGACGATGCAAATTTACGGGCATGGCATCCGCCGTCGTCTGCCACCAATGTTCGGAGGCGATCGCCGTCGCCTAGAGCTGGCGTATAGCCTGCTAGTTAGCTTGCCGGGTACACCCCTGCTGCGCTATGGCGATGAGATTGGTATGGGCGACAATCTCTCCCTTGAAGGTCGTACCAGCGTTCGCACGCCTATGCAATGGTCAAACACTCAGAATGGAGGCTTCTCCACAGCACCTCAAGATGCACTCACACGACCAGTAATTTCAGAAGGGGAGTACGGGTATCAGCAGATCAATGCCACTACCGAGCAGCGTGACCCGAACTCATTGCTCAACTGGATAGAACGGCTGATTCGCATACGCCAGCAATGCCCAGAGTTGGGTCGGGGGAAGTGGTGCATTCTGGAAACCAATGAGCCAAGTGTATTTGCCCACTCTTGCAAGTGGGAAGGCGACACTGTACTCGCGGTGCATAATCTGGCAAAGCAACCTTGTACCGTCACCCTTAAATCGAAGGATTTCAAGCCAGAGCAACTGATGGAGCTGTTTGCAAATCGGCAGTACGAACCCTTTGACGGCAATTCAAGTTCTATCGAATTGGATGCATACGGGTATCGCTGGTTCCGAGCTGACAGTGTGTTTTAAACCATTCAAAATCAGGGATTTGTTAGGAAACTAGGCAGTTCCAGCAGATGAAAGTAAGCAAGAGCTGCCACTACCAGAGTATAAAGCGTTGAGCCGCCCAACCCAATCAATAAATCCCGTTTTGGGTTTTGCTGCTCTTTTGCCAGAAACATATCCATCGCTCCCATCTGCATCATCACAATTCCTAATACATTGGAGAGCCAATAGCCAACAATCGTAAACGGCAAAAACCAGTCTGGGTTGATCCAACTGACGAGATAGCCAAACAGTAGGGCAATCGGCAGATTAAAGAATAAGTCATTCCACCACGAGAGGGGAGATAGCATATAGCCAATCCCTAACAGAAAGCTACCTCGCAGTTTCTTGAACACGACCCTTACTCCCGCTCTCAAATTGTTTAGATACGTTAAGCCTCATTAATTAGTATGACATCACACGCAAAGGAATCATCATGGTAAAGATTGCTTATCACGCTTCCCACGAGCAGTTCAAGCCGAGTGCTCTTTTGAAATACGTTCAAATGGCCCAGAAGGCTGGATTCACGGCTGGCTCATCCTCTGACCACTTCCATCCCTGGAGCGATCGCCAAGGGGAAAGCGGCTTCTCTTGGGCATGGTTAGGCGCAGCCATGCAGGCAACCTCCCTCCCCTTCGGTGTCATTTGCGCTCCGGGGCAACGGTATCACCCTGCCATTGTTGCTCAAGCGGCGGCAACGCTTGCAGAAATGTTCCCCAATCGCTTCTGGTTGTCACTGGGAAGTGGCGAGGCGCTTAATGAGCGAATTACTGGAGAACACTGGCCTCCCAAATCCGAACGGAATGCTCGCCTCAAGGAGTGTGTTGATATTATCCGCGCTCTGTGGGCTGGAGAAACAGTTACCCACTACGGGCGGGTGCGCGTTGAGGAAGCAAAGCTCTACACTCGACCTGAGATTCCCCTTCCGGTGATTGGAGCCGCTGTCACGACCCAAACAGCCGAGTGGCTGGGTTCTTGGGCAGATGGGCTGTACACAATCTCCCGCCCTCCCGAAGAACTTAAGAAAGTGGTAGAAGCATTTTATCGAGGCGGGGGAGAAGGTAAGCCGATGTATCTCAAGGTGCAAATCTCCTACGCACGCAATGAGGCAGAGGCACGACTTGGAGCATACGAGCAGTGGCGTACCAACATTTTCAGGAGTGTTGCCCTAGCGGAACTCTGGACTCCCAAGCAGTTTGATGCCGCCGCACAGTTTGTCAGACCGGAGGACATGGACAGTGCCGTGCGGATATCTGCTGACCCCCAGCAGCACATTGAGTGGTTACAGAAGGATATAGAACTCGGATTTAGTGAACTAGTCCTGCATAACGTGAACTTAGAGCAGGAGCAGTTCATTGAGGTTTTCGGTGAGAAAGTGCTTCCAGCGATCGCAAATTGCTGAGTCGAGTGAAGATATCAGTCTCAAAAATGTTCAAGATTTTCAGTTGAGGTAATGTTTGCTGTTGCAGAGTCGTCGGTATTGAGTCCTGATGTACGCCTCCTGTCTTTTGTCCTTGCAGTTGGGCTGGCTCTTGTGCATCTGTTTTCCGGTAAGCTGCGCTTTCTCGAAGAGATTCCTCGCAGCCGCTGGCTCTCTATCGGCAGTGGTGTATCCGTTGCTTATGTTTTCGTCCATATCCTACCCGAACTCAGTACAGCGCAGGAAACAATTCAGGGAGTCGTGGGAGGGGAACTTGCCTTCCTGGAACACCACGTTTACCTTGTAGCACTCCTAGGCGTTGCTGTATTTTATGGGTTGGAACGGGCTGCCAAGCTGTCGCGCGAGCGCAACCAAAAGGCAGGAAGGGGAGATGTTACGGAAGCTGGAGTTTTCTGGCTGCACATCTGTTCGTTCGCCCTCTACAACGCCCTCATCAGTTATCTGCTGCTTCACCGGGAGGAACCGGGCATCCAAAGTCTCTTGTTCTTTTTCTTTGCGATGGCTTTGCACTTCGTGGTGAACGACAACGGTCTGCGCGAAAATCATAAGGAGTCCTATGACAGGATTGGTCGCTGGATACTGGCAGCAGCGATTATTTTTGGTTGGGTAATTGGGCTGGGAACGGAAATCCACGAGGCTGCGATCGCAGTTCTCTTTGCCTTTCTAGCCGGAGGAGTTATCCTCAACGTCCTGAAGGAGGAACTCCCTGAAGAGCGCCAAAGCAAATTCTGGGCTTTCGCTCTTGGTGCAGCCATCTATGCAGCGCTACTGGTGAGTGTGTGAAGCTGCATGTCCAGCTTCTGACAACAGAACTTGCTGTGAGAGTCCTATAATCATTCGCTCCCTAATGCAGTTTCAACAAAGATATTTTGCAAGGGCGAAGATAGGGAAGCAATTTTTCCCTCATCTCCCCTATCTCCCTCATTGCCGATTGCAAAATATACCTTCTGAAATTGCACTAGTAGAAGTTTCTTGAGAACCTGAACCCACTACTTTGTTGCCTAGTCCGTGTTTGTTCCGATTGATGAGTCCAATAAAGAACTCCCGCCAGAACACAAAGAATCACAGCTATTATGGAAGCCACCCAATGCAGGTTTCGCGCTAACGTGGCGTCTTTGTTATCGTTTTTCTTAATTTTCATCACTTGCTACGAGAGTCTATTGAGGCGTTTGGGTGCTTGGGGTGCTGTTAGGGGTGCGATCAACAATATATCCCTCTTCTGTCACTCTCCGGTGACTTTTGCGATCGCCGATCCCTCAAGCCTTTTTCTAGACTGCGGTTCGCAATTTTTTCCTAATAGAATGAGCTCGTCGGTAGCGATCGCTGAAATCCGCTCTGTGTAAGGGGAGACTCGGAAAGTGACAGAAGAGGGATATTTGGGGGTAAAGCCTCTGTAGCGTTGTAGTAATCTTGTCTGGATGATACCCGTTGTCGAGCAGGATGGTAATCTTTGGGATATTGACGGGTTTGGCTCGAAAGTAGTCCAAGTTGTGGCTCAACAGTTCAATCAAGCCCTGGTCGTCGGACACACTGGCTTTAGTGCAGTGAGTAAAAAACGGCAATCCCAGCGTATCGACAGCAAGATGTCGTTTGATGCCATTGGTACATTTGTAATGACAGAACCCTTTAAATTCGACACTGGCATTGCAGGTATTTTTTACCGCTTGTGAGTCGATGATTAGCAATCGTGTCCAGTGTGGTTTTTTTTAACTTGTTGACGCACCCGCGAATGTAAGTTTGTCATCATCTCCTCTAGCACTCCATCAGCACGCCACTGCAAGTAATGCCAGAATACCGTCGAGTAGGGGGGCAAGTATGCAGGGCAGATCACACCAGTTACAGCCATTCTGGAGTTGATAAAAGATGCCATCGAAAATTTGTCTTTTTGTCCAACGAGGCGGTCTGGTTTTCTTCTTTTTGGGCAGTAGTGGCTCGATGAGTTCCCACTATGAGTCACTTAAGCTACTGGAGTACGGCATTTCTTTCTCATCTTAGCTCGTCATCAGAGATCTCAAATGGGTTCTATAACGCACCCTACAAGTAGATTTATTACGTAAGTCCTGTAATTGACTTGTACAGGGTTAGGAGTTGGGTAATGACAAAACAGCGCTAATTGGGAGATGATCGCTCTCTTGCCAAGGAAGCGTTGATATTTCTTTGCATTCCATACCCATCAATTTTTCTGCGTTATTTGATGGTGAATGAGGGAAAGAGAGAACATAGTCAATTCTTTGATTGGGATTATTAGTGGAGTAGGTGAAGCCTGGTTCACCTGGACGTTTTACTTGCCACAAGTCTTGAGGTTGTTCTAGAGTGTTGATCATATTGGGATACTCTGAAGAATCTGCCTTCAAGTTAAAATCGCCTCCATAAATAGCATTGCATTTATTCAATGGCACGATTTTTGAAGGCTGAAAAACTTGTTGCAATTTAATCCTGAAGGTAAGCTTTTGGTTGTCCTTACCACCACCACAACCCCAATATTTTCCTGATTTACGGTAAGAATAAACGTAAGCTGTTATGCATTTAAACTGTGATAAGAGCATCACCCTTGTTTTTGAGCTT
>CBDTXL010000026.1:0-29236 GCA_965364435.1 uncultured bacterium | reverse complement strand
ATGGCGTTGTTTACCTAGCTACTGCTGATGCGCCTGCTATCAATGTCGAAGATATCCCCGATCGAGTCATTGCTAAAATTTATCAGCTATGCAAAGGGCAAATTGAGTTGAGACTTGTAGGAATCTCTAGAGATGATATGAAGAGGAGAATTAAACTAGCTCCTTATATACATCTTCTGTTTACACCACAAGAAATTGTGGCTAATTTAGCACCTCAAGCTGTCTTTAAACTGAGCCAAAAGCTTGACAATCTCAATATCACTTTCATAGATAAGCAAAAAAAAGGTCAAGCTCCTACATTTGTAAACTTTGAAGCTTTGTCATTTGATGGAAAAGTTGATAGATTGGGAAAGCTTTTGGCATTAGTGTCATCTATTGCCTCAGATAAAGATGGAAAATTAAGCTCTGAAATTCTAGAACATCTGGGTTTAAGTAACTTCCAGAAGGATTTTGAGGGTTTTGCTGATTCTGGTGGCACTATCTATCGCTATTTTTATATCGCTAGCCGCTTTTATGAATCGCGCCTTGGCGTTTCCCCTGATGAAGAACGCACCTTACTAGAAGATTTGGGTAAATCGCTCTCGGAATGCCTTGCCTCTAGACTACAGCCAGACTCCAAAGATAATTGGAGTGATTTGCGAACTTACGTCAATCAGATCATTTCATTACCAACTGGTGCAGTTGTCAAACCCAAACCAGACCCATTTTTAGTAGAACTCAGCCGTTACAATGCTGCTAAAGTCACGGGAAGAGGAAGAGAAAATGTTTGTGCGATGTCCAGTTCCTCTTACACCGTAACTGAGCAAATGGAGTCAGCTACGTTATTTGCTCCACAAGTTTACAGTAACCGTCAGATTTTATTCAACGCTCAAGCCGCAAAACGACAAATTTGCTCGATATGGTCGATAGAAATCATGTTGCGGCAAATTCTGATGAGTAAAACCAATGCGACGGGTGCGGATTTTGAAGGCAGAAAATATCGCTATCTCTATCTCTATCCTGCTTATTTCTTCACGCCAGAAACCAACAAGTTCTTGCAAAGTGCTTACAATGCCATCACTCAAACTCGATTTGATGCCGAACTCCGCAAACATTTTATCTCTAAGGAGCAAGTTGCAAAGCTTGACCCTAAAAACTATCAACAGGTTGACGATTTACTAATTAAACAGAATAGTCTGCCTGAAGATGATCGCACGTTTAAAATTAGCTATCCAGACGATGAAACCCTGACTTTCTTCTTTATAGGTTTACCACCGGGACGCGAACCAACGGATACTGAATCTTGGGTAATGCCAGCTTGGTTAGCTTTGGCACTCCCCTTGGTTATGGATGTCAAAGTTGTTGCTTCAGAATCACCCGTGCCACCATTCATGAGCGGTGCAGATTTTGAGCAAACGGTTTTATTAGATGGCGAACATCAAGCTATTCATTCTCTTGTCAGGAAAGACAACTATCGCTTAGATAGCATTTTACCTCGCAAGTCAGAATGTTTTTCTCCTCTAAATGCTCTTACGGCGGCTTACTGTATTCACTTGGAGGTGAATCGCAAGAAAGATGGAAATCCTGATTGGGGAAAACTGGCAGACTTAGCGAGAGATTTAGAAACCAGTCCTCTGTATGTTTTTCACTACCTCAATAAATGGTTACGGAAGCAGGACAAACTGGACTCCGTACCTGTTGCCAAAATTCAACTTTATTTCCAACTTTATCAATACTTCGATCCAGAGGAAAAAGCTGTGAATCAACTTCGCGAGTTAACTGAACTCTACCGTCGCTTTTATCGAGCAAAGAGTCAATATGCCAAACCCAACGCAATTCTCAAGCCAATTGATGAGGCTGCTGGTGTAATTTTAAAACTTGATAAAGCTTTAGCGAGTGACAGTAAATCTCTTATAGATGTTGTAGCTGCACGTTTGTCAAAACTAATGAGCAATGTGCGCCGAAAAGCAGCGGAGGGAAAACCTACCTTAACGTTTGTTGACGGGAAATGGAAGCCTGCTTTAACTCCGGAAGAAGAACGTCAAGCTGTTTATAGGTTTGCCGAGTATTTTGTCAAAGAAGTATTTGAGGGAAGTTTCAAAAGCGATCGCGCTCGTTTAGCAGGTGCTCAACTTAACCTAATTCGAGATACTTGCGAGTATCTGTATCGTTTAGAAGACGACAAAGAACGTCAGGAACGTAAGCAGGATGAACCTGAAGACATTCCTGAGATAGATACGGAAGAAGTAGCTTAGATAGCTTTTGGCTTTTAAACATCATACAAAGGAGCGAGAAAAATGAACTTTTTGAAGACGGTTGATGCCAAGTTTTTTCAAACTGAAATCCCCTATAAGCCAATGGGTAAGTATGTTCACTTTCTCACAGTTCGTGTCACAGAGTCTTATCCCCTCTTTCAAACAGATGGAGAACTTAACAAAGCACGAGTAAGAGCAGGAATTAAAGACCAGACTCCTGTTAGCCGCCTTACTATGTTCAAACGAAAACAATCTACTCCGGAACGCTTAGTCGGTCGAGAGTTGCTGCGAAACTATGGAATTATGACGGCTGAGGAGTGCGAATATAACGTAGGTTTTGCCAAAAATAACCCTGACTGCATTATTTATGGCTTTGCAATTGGTGACTCTGGTTCTGAAAAATCTAAAGTGGTAGTTGATACTGCTTTTTCAATTACAGCATTTGAGGAATCACACGAAAATTTTACTCTCAATGCTCCTTACGAAAATGGAACAATGGCCGCAAAGGGGGAGAAGAGATCAGACGGGAAACTTGATGCTCAAATTGGTGAAACTACATCTCGTATTAATCAACAAGATCACATCAAACCACAGGTTTTCTTTCCAAGCATAGTTACTCTTAAAGACCCGACGGAAGCTGGTTTCTTGTATGTCTTCAATAATCTCTTGAGAACACGGCACTATGGTGCTCAAACTACTCGCACAGGGCGAGTGAGAAATCAGCTTATTGGTGTTGTGTTTGCTGATGGAGAAATTACTAGCAACCTGCGTTGGACACAAGCGATTTACGACATCCTGCCTGATGATGCCTTGTGTTCTATTGATCCATTAAATGAGGACGAGGTAATGAAGGCTGCCAAAAGTGCAATTGAAACATTAATGGCTGAGGAATTTATCGTGCATACCGATTTCATCGGCGCTCAATTTGATTCCTTACTCAATGAAATCAAAGTTATTACTAGTAGCGAGGAAGGTATCAGGGCAATTTTGCAGAAAGCAGATGAAGAATCTAAAACATACGCTAAGAAGCACATTAAGCAGAAGTCTGATGATACTAAGTCTCAGTCAAAGAAAACAACGACTAAAGCAAAGTAATAGGAATGGCTATAATTTACCGTTGTCAGCTTGAACTACACGATAGCCTCTATTTTGCAACTCGTGAGATAGGGCGACTGTATGAGACAGAGCCAGTGTTGCACAACTATGCACTGTGTTATGCGCTGGGATTAGTGGATAGTGAAGTTCATCATACCAGTGTCCCTGAAGAACACTCCTATCGCTACTTTTGCCCTGAACAAGTTCCCAAGTATGAGGAGCATTTAACGCCACTCAATCAACAGGGAATTTATGTTACGCCAGCGCGATCGCTTTCTCACGCCGCCATTCTCAACACCTGGAAGTATGCAGACAACCGCTACCACGTTGAGATGGAAAAAACCCAGAAAAACATACCCAGCTTTGGGAGAGCAAAGGAAATCGCACCAGAAAGCCGCTTTGAGTTCTTCGCAATCTCGCAAAAGCCTCTGAAGTTGCCAAAATGGATTCGCCTGGGTAAGTGGATGAGTAAGGCTGAGGTAATGATCGCAGAAACTCAGGACGTGAAGCCATCAACCACTGAGCAACCTTTTATCTTTCCTTATCCCCTCAATCCCTTAGATGTCATGTTCTCTCATCAGGTGCTGAGTTACGACACTATCAATATGCCGCCAGTCAGTCTGATTTGCAATGTTAGGCTGCTGCGGGGAACTCACTATCGCTTTAATCAGTTACAAATTCCTGCTCAAATGCAGTATCGTTTTCGGGGTGTATGAGCAATGCCGCATAGCCTAGTTCTCAATCTCGTTCCCACTTCGCCGATTTATCCTCAGTTTCTAACAGGGCGACATCTCCATGCACTCTTTTTCAGCCTAGTGAGTTATGTAGATCGAGAACTAGGCGATCGCCTTCACAGCGAAAAAACCGAAAAAGCTTTCACCCTCAGCCCTTTACAAGTCATCACTCAAAAGCCCAGAAGTCGAGAACACACCTTGCAATGGGAACACCTCCAAGCCATTCCTGCCGGAACTCCCTGCTGGTGGCGCGTTTCCCTCCTAGATGACACCCTATTTGGCTCATTAACTCAACTCTGGCTTAACCTCAACCCGGAACATCCCTGGCATCTTGGTTCTGCTGACTTGCATATTACCAGCATTCTCGGCACTCCCCAAGCTACTCAACCTTGGGCGAATGCTTGCACCTATGCCCAATTGTACGAACAGGCGTCAGTAAGCGATGCCGTAGGCGGTTCGCTACGCTACCCTCGCCAAATTACCTTCACCTTTGCCACCCCTACCGCCTTCCGCCAAGGACAATATGATACTGCCCTCCCTACTAGAGATAGTGTGTTCAACAGTCTCCTGAATCGGTGGAATAAATACAGTGGCATTGAATTGTCCAACTTTTCAATCGAAGCAATCTTCCCCAGTTTTTTCAACATTCGGACTGAAATCGCTGCTGACTCTCGCAGTAAATTCATTGGATGTGTGGGGGAAATTAGTTACCGCCTGATGGGAGATGTAGAACCACTACAAATTAAGCAAATTAATGCTTTAGCGGATTTTGCCTTGTATGCAGGGATTGGGCGAAAAACACCTATGGGCATGGGGATGGTGAGGCGGTTGAACTAGCCCCTCTATAGCCCCTCTAGGGCGGTTTTCTCGCGTTCCCCGCCAGATTCAGATCCCCCCCAGCCCCCCTTAAAAAGCTCATCATTAGTCACATGTTTCTTTACAATTTTTGGGGAGACGGGGAGACGGGGAGACGGGGAGACGGGGAGACGGGGGGAGTCATAAGTCGAGATTTTCTTCCCTACACATATTGATTAAATCGTCAAGGGCAGTGAAACTCTTAATCCTTGCAAGCCTTGTAAAACAAGGGCTTCAAGATTGTTACAAAAGATGTGACTAATGCATAGCAACGAAAGGGGGGAACCAAATTTCTCTATTTTCTTCTCCCCCCAACATTGGAGATTGGGGGCTTGCACATTCTCAGTACACCAAAAATAATGCGCTTTTCACTCAACAAAGCCTATGAATGATTCTGACTACATTCCCATCGCTGCCCTCAATCAATACGCCTATTGCCCTCATCGCTGCTGGCGGATGTTCTGTGCGGGGGAGTTTACCGACAACCAATACACCATCGAAGGCACCAGCTTACACGATCGCGTCCATACCCTTGGGGAAGGACATCGGGAGGAAACCTGGCAAATTCGGGCGATTTGGCTCAAATCAGAACAGTATAAGCTGATTGGGAAATCTGACTTAATTGAAGCGGAGTCAGGACAACTCTATCCCGTGGAGTACAAACGGGGGCGTAAGGGTGAATGGGATAACGATGAGTTGCAAGTTTGCGCCCAAGCATTATGCCTTGAGGAGATGACAGGCAAAACCATCACAACTGGCTATATCTACTATGCCCACTCCCATCAGCGCCAATTTGTCGAAATTTCTGCCCAACTGCGAGAAGAAGCGATCGCAACGATTCAATCTGTCACCACTTTACTGCAAACAGGGTTGATGCCAAAAGCCGCTTACACTCAACGCTGTAAAGGATGCAGTCTTTATTCCCAATGCTTGCCCCAAGCTGCTGATAAAGTGGGGCGTTATCAAGAATCTCTCTAATTTAATCGGAGAATTTCCAAATGGGAACTGTTTATGTGACACAACCGGATGCTTTTATTGGCAAAACGGATGAACGTCTTAGTGTGAAAGCCAACAAGCAAACTCTCTTGGATGTGCCGTTAATTAAAGTCGATGGCGTTGTCGTCTTAGAACAGGCAACCATCTCCCCAGCTGCTGTCTCTGAATTCCTCGAACGCCATATTCCCTTGAGTTTCATCAAGGTTACAGGCAAATATCTTGGTCGATTAGAACCAGAAATGACTAAGAACATCTTTGTCCGAAAAGCACAGTGGCAAGCCGCAGGAGAAACAGAACAGGCAGTTCATGCAGTCAGAGGCTTCGTCAGGGGGAAACTGAAGAATTATCGCAATAGTTTACTACGTCGAGAGCGAGAATGTTCTCAACTCGATCTACAATCTAGTATTACTCGGTTAGAACAAGCGATCGCACCGATCGACAAAACAACTACAATCAACTCTCTGAGAGGGTTAGAAGGTGCTGGGAGTGCGGCATATTTTGGTAGCTTCAACCAGCTAATCAAAGGTTCAGAATTTCAGTTTAAAGCCAGACGCCGCCGCCCTCCAACTGATCCAGTGAATGCTTTACTCAGCTTTGCCTATTCGTTACTACGCCACGATGTTCAGGGTGCGGTGAATATTGTCGGTTTCGATCCTTATTTAGGTTACCTCCACGTTGAACGTTATGGTAGACCTTCTCTCGCTTTAGATGTCATGGAAGAGTTTCGCCCTCTGGTAGCGGATGCGGTGGTATTGAGTATTTTGAATAAGTGCCTCTTGAAACCCTCTGACTTTACCACCGAACCGCTGAGTGAGGCAGTTTCTCTAACAAAGGAAGGACTTCACACTTTCCTAAGACTATATGAACAGAAGAAACAATCTGAGTTCAAGCATCCAGTGTTGGGACGCAAATGTACTTATCAGGAAGCCTTTGAGATTCAGGCGCGACTGTTGGCGAAGTATTTAATGGGCGAAATCGATAAATATCCCCCTTTAGTGTTGAAGTAATTATGTATGTCGTGATTTCCTACGATGTCCCAGAGGATAAGCGCCGTACTAAAATCCACAAAATGCTTAAGTCTTATGGGCAGTGGATGCAGTACAGTGTGTTTGAGTGTGAGTTGACGGATACGCAGTATGCTAAATTGCGATCGCGTTTAGCCAAGGTGATTAAACCTGACCAAGACAGCATCCGCTTCTATTCCCTTTGTGCTTGCTGCCAGGGTAAAGTAGAACGGATTGGCGGAGAGCAACTGCGAGATGAGTCGATTTTTTTCGCTTAGTGCGCGAGTGGGTAGGTGTTTTTTTGAACAAGTCAAAATTTTTGGCTGTATCGCTTGCAAGGCAAGGGTTTGAAGCCTCTACCCACGGAAAGGGGATTCGCGCAACTTCTGAAAGGCTTACTGAAACTGGTTTTGAGCAGATTTTACACCTTGCCTCTTGCACAAGCCAATGTCTAGAATGCTATAATTTGCAAGAGCCGCGCAAATGCACCTTGAAAACTAAATACAGTAAGCCTTTCAGACGCCCGCTGTTTAAACTCACTAAAATCCCTATTAGGGATTGAAACTAAAAAGGGCTTCGGTGGAATTGACTTAACAGAGTTTAAACTCACTAAAATCCCTATTAGGGATTGAAACATTTAATCCCAGTAACTCTAAGTGAAGTTCCCTGTTTAAACTCACTAAAATCCCTATTAGGGATTGAAACGAAAACCAGGAACTCTGTCGCTGTGGGAGGTAGCGTTTAAACTCACTAAAATCCCTATTAGGGATTGAAACAGGTGATTCACCAAGAAGCCCTGGGCATCAACCAGGAGGTTTAAACTCACTAAAATCCCTATTAGGGATTGAAACACTAAGCTGAGCATTACACTATCGGCGGTGAAACTGGTTTAAACTCACTAAAATCCCTATTAGGGATTGAAACCTAATAACTGCTTTACAAACCGAGGGGGAACACGTTTAAACTCACTAAAATCCCTATTAGGGATTGAAACTTTGAATAGTCTTTGGCTGTTTAGTTTTTGTCGGGTTTAAACTCACTAAAATCCCTATTAGGGATTGAAACTCTTGGTACTGGCAGCGGCGATCGCTCCGATCTGTTTAAACTCACTAAAATCCCTATTAGGGATTGAAACTCATCGGTGTAAGACATGGAGAGATTGACATCAGGTTTAAACTCACTAAAATCCCTATTAGGGATTGAAACGCGCCGCTTGGGAAGCCCTTGCCCTTCAACTCCAGGCACGAGTTTAAACTCACTAAAATCCCTATTAGGGATTGAAACTGATGCGAAGATCGCGATCGCCTACCGACTCAAAAGTTTAAACTCACTAAAATCCCTATTAGGGATTGAAACATTTTAACCACCTTTATCTATAAAGCATACTTTGTTTAAACTCACTAAAATCCCTATTAGGGATTGAAACATTTACTCCAACGCTATAGCAATACTTGACTATGTTTAAACTCACTAAAATCCCTATTAGGGATTGAAACAACGATGTAAGTATTCATGATTCGATTTTGCAGGAGCGTTTAAACTCACTAAAATCCCTATTAGGGATTGAAACAATTCTCACTGTGAAGCGCTGGAGAATTAAATTCTCAGTAAGCTGCCAAACCCGCCCAGAGTTAAAAGAAGCTGTTGGCGAATTCGGGAGGGGTAAAACCCTACACCAATAAAAATAGTTTGTAGGGGCGAAGCATTCGGGCGATAATATTCGCATTCAACCAAGATTTTTCTATCCGAATGCTTCGCCCTTCTCCAGGGTAGTAGCCAGGGCGAAGCATTTGGAAACACAGACCTGGGATTACCCGATGCATAGTCGCCCAAATGCTTCGCCCCTACAGAATTGACGTATGAGGGGTTTCGTCCCCATGAATTCGCCAACGGTATCTTAAAACTCTGGGCTAACAGCTTAAGTCCACGCTTTGTGGACAGACAGTGGTTTTAAGCACTGGCGGGTTGTTGCTACTGGTGCAAGATGTGAGTGAAAACCGCTCTTGGATTACTCTAAGAGAAGCTAGCGCTCTATCTGTACTCAGATGAGCGTCTGGAGCATATCACACAATATTGATATTGTCTTAGGAGAATCAGTCATGGGGCTTGAGAGACGAATGTTTAGGGGAATGTTTGCCCCCGGCGAGGTTGTTCAGCTTAGACAGATGTGTTTTACCCCTGGGCGGGTGTTTGAGCCTGGAAAGTATATAGTTGGTGACTTGCCAGATATCGCCTTTGAAATGGGCTTAGTGGAGCAACTGCCCCCAGTTAAAGGCAAAAGTGCCCAAATCAAATATCCTGAGACTCCCCCAGAAGAAGAGTCCTAATCATCCTCAATGCCAATTAATCCTTACGCTTGGCTAGAGCAATCCCTCGCCACGATTCACAAAGCTGATTGGTATCGCTCAGTGCAAACGCTCCAAAGTCGCTCTGGTGCAGTAGTGCAGTTAGAAGGGCGGGAGGTGATTAACTTTGCCAGTAATGACTATCTAGGGTTGGCAGCAGATGAGCGTCTGATTCAAGCCGCAGTTGCAGCTACCAAGGAATTCGGCACAGGTAGCACAGGTTCTCGATTGCTCAGTGGACATCGGGAACTGCATCGACAATTGGAAAGTGCGATCGCATCCCTCAAACAAACCGAAGATGCCCTAGTATTCAGTTCCGGCTATCTGGCGAACTTAGGAACGATTGCCGCTTTAGTAGGAAAGCGTGATTTGATTGTCTCCGATCAGTACAATCACTCTAGCTTGAAAAATGGCGCGATTTTGAGCGGTGCGGTGGTAGTACACTATGCTCACACTGACATCGAAGATTTAAAGAGTCAGCTGGTTCAACATCGCCAACACTACCGCCGCTGCCTGATTGTTACCGATAGCGTCTTCAGCATGGATGGCGATCTTTGTCCATTGCCAGAGATATTAGCGATCGCACAAGATTTTAGCTGCATGGTGCTAGTTGATGAAGCGCACGCCACTGGAGTCTTGGGAGCAACAGGTGCTGGGTGTGTGGAACACTTCGGCTGTACCGGACAAACGCTGATTCAAGTTGGCACCCTCAGTAAAGCCTTGGGCAGTTTAGGTGGGTACGTCGCTGGTTCAGCTGCCCTGATTGACTTCCTGCGAAATCGCGCTCCTAGCTGGATTTATACTACTGCATTATCACCCGCTGACACGGCAGCAGCATTAGAGGCCCTCCAGATTGTCCAACAAGAACCAGAACGCCGCATCCAACTGAGTTGGAATGTCAACACCCTCAAAAACGCGATCGCTCAGAAACTGCCTCATCTCAAACTTTTGCCTTCTGAGTCACCCATCCTCTGCTTGCTATTAGCCAACGCCAATCATGCCCTCACTGCTGGACAGCAGCTGAAAGCCGCCGGTATCTTTGCCCCAGCAATCCGTCCTCCTACCGTTCCCACCAGTCGGATTCGCATCTGTGTCATGGCAACTCACTCACTCACTCACCTTCAGCAATTGGTGGATGCCTTAAATGCGATCGACTCGCCCAACTGATGGAGTAGGGGCGACTCGATACCAGTTACCTCGCTGTTTGTTTCTTTATGTCCTGGACAAACTTCACAGCAGCCGGTTTTGTTTTTAACCAGGCTTGGCGTTCAGCACGGATCTTATTAAGATGAGATTCAATGTTGGCTGGTGTGATCAGGGGACCAAAATTAGGTGGAACCCTCTCCTTACGATAGTTATATAGGCGGTTCAGTATTAGATCAGCGATTTGATCTTGGTAATGTACGCTATCCACAAAGTTCTCCATCTGATCGTTGATTGGTTCTGTGGTGATGCTGCTGTAGCCGGAGAAATCCCAAGCTGGCGTCATTTTAACAACTTGACGTTTCCATTCCTCAAAAACTGGCCAGAGACCAGCAGTATGAATCGCTTCTAATTGAGCTGCGTGTACAGGTGAGAAAAATATTTTTATACTTATCTTTCTCTGCTTACATATATCAATAATTTCTTTTAAGTTATCTAACTCTTCTTGGGATAAATTATAATTTTTGTATAGCGTTTTCTCGCTCCAATATAAAACAATAACTCTTCGGAAATCGTTTAGTTTTTTGTTATTTTTATAGGGGATAAGAACTTTATTATTTTTTTTCTTAACTTCTTTTTTTATGGGTTGGTTTTTCGGTCTTATTTTAGTTGCTTTGGCATCTTTATTTACTTTTTTCTTTACCTGTTTTTTTCCTTCATTTAGATCAATGTTAAAATTCAGCTGTACAGAATTGAACTTAGAATTTTCAGGCGTCGATTTGGGTGAAGGCTCAATCCTGTGTGGTTGACTTTTGTCTATCTGCTTAGACTGTATAGAATTTGCCAGTATTTTTTTTAGGCTGGCGTTAAGAGTATCTAGAGAAAAAGTAATTTTTACTAATTCTTGTAGGGAAATGCTATATTTATTTTTCCTAACTTCCGTAATAGGAGGTTTTATTTTTTTTTCAGGGGTTACAGGAGTAATTTTCTTTTCAGGTCCCCCGAAGGAAAAAAAATCAATACCTATGACAACTTGTTTCAAGTCTGGCTGATTAGCCAGCGTATCTTCAAAATAACTTTTGATGTCATACATCTTTGCCCCAGGTAAAGCCAGATTGTAAGCAGGTTGTATAGTTAAGGCAGGATGGTCTGGAGATAATCTCAAAGCTGTAGACGTACCCAATAAAATTGTTTTTGGGTGGATGCGAGTGATACTCAGGTTTGTCAAATTTAACTTAAAACGCTCAGACCTATATTTGGTTCTCTCCTTCAACGTCATCTGCGGTTTTTTCGGCTTTACCTGTTTATTTACAGCTTTGGCTACGGGTGTAACTACCGGGGAAGGTTTTTCACGTTCTAAGTTAGACTGATTTACAGCACCAATGCCAAGGTTTTTCAGAATCCCATAGGGGTCCACCGCAAGGTTAACTAAGGCGATAGACAAGAGATTAAACGCCACCAACGGCAGGAGTATCAAGTTGAATCGGCGGTAATTTTTCATCTTCATGGTTTTCAAAACTGGAAGTAGAGAAATTCCGAAACAGGGCTTAACGACAGTAAATAATAAGCCTTGAATTAATCAAGATATTTACTGATAGTCTGTTTCCATAGAAAATATCCCTCCCCATTTAGATGAATGCCGTCATTCGTGTAGTTTGGCGTCAGTTGACTGTCCACAAAAAAAAATGAACCTAATTCCGTAGAGAAAACTGAATATAAATCAACATATTCATACTTAAATTCCTCGGCTAAGCGTTTTAATTTATCGTTTAAAGCAATTACCTGCTTATTGTCTACTATGAAACGAGAACTATTATTAACCGGCAAAACACTCTGAACAAATACTTGAGTATTTGGAGTTGACTGCTTTATAGTCTTTAACATAAGCCTATATTTATAAGTTATTTTTTCAAGTTCTTCCTTAGCAATTAAGTCGTTAATGCCAATCATAACAAAAATTTTTTCAGGGAGTGAAGTAGTTATTTGATCTAGCCTCTTTAAAATTCCATATGTGTTATCTCCATTAATCCCTCGATTTTTAATAGTCGGGTTTTCAAACAGTTCTGACCATTCCGATCTATTGGTGAGGCTATCACCCAAAAATATAATGTCATTCTCACTCTTTGGAAGGACTTCAAATAAGCTTTTACGGTCTAAATAGTAGGCAGAAAATTTTACAGGTTCACTGCTAGGAGTTGTAGATTGAGAAAGTGTCGTATTTCTAAATAGGTAAGAACTTTCTCCCCTTTGAGGGAGTAAAAATATGACAACTAACACGAATAAAATATTCAAAATTACAGATAATAGAAATAACCCGTTTTTTTTCTTCTTCATTGCTTTGGTATATTCTAGATAAGAAATGACTAGTGAAACGTAGCGAAAGTTTCCCACCAGTTCTACAAACCTCTCTAACCTCTAACCCCTTCCTTACTGGTGGGTTACTTCTGCCAAGCTGCTCTAGGTGTAGGTGGGCATAACTAACTTGACGTCATTTCTGTGGTTGCGGTTTCTGCTTCATGTACAGCCGCCGCCGCTCTGCTGCCGACTGGCGACGCGCCTGTAGGGACACAACCTCAGCCTCGCTACTCTCTCGGGCTACCCGAATTAGCAGCGCTGCTGAAAACAAGCTAGCAATCATCGAACTGCCGCCATAACTAAAGAATGGGAACGGCAAACCCGTTGTGGGTAGAACGCCGGTAGCTACACCAATATTCAACAGCGATTGCCCCACAAGCAAAATCATTGCCCCGATCGCTACCAGCTGATGAACTGTATTCCGCGCCTTCATTGCCACCATCACCGCCACCGTTGCGTAAGCCATGATTAGCAGCAGCAACAACACACTACCAGCGAAGCCAAATTCCTCGGCAAATACAGCAAAGATAAAATCGGTAAACTGAATGGGTAAATAAAACAGCTTTTGTTGCGATAGCCCAAAACCAGACCCCCAAGTTCCACCAGAGCCAACGGCAAGAAGGCTTTGAACAAGCTGGTATCCATCGCGCAATGGGTCAGCCCAAGGATTGAGAAAGGACATCACCCGACGCCGCTGGTATTCTTTCAAGCTGATACTGATGAGCGCCAGTAGGAAACCGCTCAGTGCGGTTCCTCCCAGGTAAGAAAAAGGCAATCCCGATGCCAATGCCACTAGCCACAAAGTCATCCCACACAGCGCTGCCGTACTCAAATTTGGCTGTAGCAAAATTCCCAGAAGCACAAGGGCAAAAATCCCCAGCCAGATCAAGCGAAATCGCCAGGTGAGCCGTTCCCACTGCCCAAAGATCCGAGCGCTCTGTAGCACGAGAAAGGGCTTAATTAACTCAGAGGGTTGAAGGGGAACGGGACCCAGGGCGAGCCAGCGGGTTGCACCATTAACCGTGGTTCCAAAGCCGGGAATCAGGGTGATTAAGATAAACCCCAACAGCAGTAGCACAAACCATTGGGCAATTCCCAGCACATACCGCAGCGGCGATCGCACCATCAGGTTGAATCCTACCAAACCCAGCGCCGCCCAGATGAGCTGTCGCTTGAAGTAGTACAACCCATCCCCAAACTCAGCATCTGCACTGGGATAAGACGCTGAGAAGAGAACGGCTAACCCGATAAACATCCACAGTAAAGTTAACCACCGCAATAACCGGGCGTCTATTGCCCATCCCTTGTCGGAGGGATTAACCAACAAAATGAAGTTGCGTAGAGTCATCTGAAGGCTGAAGGATGAAGGCTGAAGAATTAATATCTAAATTCTCAACCTGTTTGATTGTATGCTTAACTCCCAACAAAAAAGGGTTCAAAGGAACCCCTTAACATTTTATGATTCACTTAAAAAGCTGTTCTCTAGAAAATTAAAGCAGTCCGGTATTCGTACCCTGCTTGCCGGTTGCCAGCTCTACCTTAACAATCTTGCCACCCATTTTCATAATCCGCTGCTGCTCACGAAACCAGTTATCGTAGGGCACCAGCTTGGTGAAATAGGTGTTTTGTAACTCCCGTTGTGTCCTGATTCTGGTTTGGCTAGGAACACAGGCAGTCACTTTAAACATACGCATGGTTTTTTTTCTCCTGGTTGGGTTAAGAAATTTTGAATTTCAATTCACGTTTTGAAGCGAAAAACCAAAGCAATCAGCAAAAGGCTCTGGGGAGCGATCTGTAGTCAGCCTAGATGATTCGAGCTTAGACTGAGGCTGCACCACAACTGAGAAACTCAAGAGAGGCGTCTCTACATATAACAAAGGCTGGGAGTCAACCGTCAATGCTAGACCGTCAAAACTCATCTGCTTTACAAAAGTTTAGCAAGACTTGCCTCTAACAAGCTAGCACTCACAATTAACTTCCCAGACCTTAGCAAGACAACCGACTACAAGCTCAAAATTTATCTAAGGGAAGTTCACCTTAGCTTAAGCCAGAGCTGATGTAGTCGAAATAGACGCCCATTTCCTTACCAGCATCAGCGCCAACGAGACTGGCGGTGACTTCCTTCATGGCTTGGATGGCTTGCACGGTTGCGGAAATAGGAACACCCAGAGAGTTGTAGGTTTCCTTCAACCCATTGAGCACGCGCTCATCCAGGATAGAGGGGTCACCAGCCAACATTGCATAGGTGGAGTAGCGCAAGTAGTAGTCTAAGTCACGGATACAAGCGGCATAGCGGCGAGTCGTGTACATGTTGCCGCCGGGACGAGTGATGTCTGAGTACAGCAAAGACTTGGCAACGGCTTCCTTAACGATGGTGGAAGCGTTAGCGCTGATGGTGGTTGCTGCACGAACCCGCAGTTCACCCGTTTGGAAATAGCCCTTGAGCTTTTCCAGGGCACCTGTGTCCAGGTATTTGCCTTGGACGTCGGAAGAGTTGATAACAGAGGTAATTGCGTCTTGCATGATCTTGTTTCCTTATCTCACGTAGTCTTGAAATGGTTTGTACCTTTTGTACAGACGCTCTCTTTCGTTTCAGTGCTTAGCACCAGGAGGGCGTCTCTACAGCAGGGAAAGGGAAACACCCTACTGCATGGCACCAATCACGTAGTCGAAGTAAGAGCCAGCTTCGGATGCATCTTCCGCAGATAGCAGTGAGGTGGCAACATTCTTCATTGCACGGACGCCTTCAGCAACCGCAGGGATGGGGGTACCCAGAGAATTGTACATTTCACGGACGCCGACCAGACCGATTTCTTCAATCGGGGTGACATCGCCAGATACAACTCCGTAGGTGATCAGACGCAGGTAGTAGTCCAAATCCCGCAGGCAAGTCGCAGTCATTTCCTCACCGTAGGCATTGCCACCTGGAGAAACAACGTCAGGGCGCTTTTGGAACAGCTGGTCGCCTGCTTGCTTGACGATGCGCTCACGTGAGTCCGTCAGGGTTTGAGCGATGCGGAGACGACGCTCACCAGAGCCAACAAAAGACTTAATCCGGTCTAATTCGCCAGGGCTGAGATAACGTGCCTCAGCGTCTGCATTCACGATTGATTTCGTGACGATACTCATCTATGGATTCCTCCAGAAAAATTTAACCAGGTGTGTTTAAACTGGCATTCGCCTTATTGAAAAGCTGAGCTGCTTTCCTAATGTGCTAAATTTAGCCGCCTCTCGACTGCTTAAATTCCCACGTTCTGAAGTGTCCTAAGTATTCTTAGGATTCCTTGAAGTAGTAAGCGACACATTAGGTCAGGGATACAGCAACCTTCCGCAAATATTCTGCGACAGATTGTTCACATTCTTGCTATGTTCGTAACAGTTTTTAACATTTCTCCTCAGATTTACTTCTTCCCTAAGCCATAAAAAAGCGCCTCTGGTCTGCCATAAACAGACCAGAGGAGACAATAACTAGCAGTTAGCTCCGACTATTGGTCTCAACTACCATCCCCGCCCCAAACCGAGCAGGTATGGGGTGGGAATTTCGGTGAACTAGCTAAAGCGACTGCTCAGAGAGGAAGGCGACAGATCAGACCAGGACTGTTTCACCAAGTCAGTAGCCGCTTTCACACTACCCAGGTAGTTGCCAGCAGGCAGGGACGGGAAGCGATTGTAAGGAACGACATCCTCGCCGAAGAAACGAGCATATTCGGCACCATCCACCATCGCTTCGACGGCTGCCTTGAGTCCCTGTTCAGCCAAGAGTTTGTTGTACTGCCGGATTTCTGCTTGGGTGGCGGGGGCACGTCCCAACAGGTGCCGGAACAAGAACTCGATCACCTTGGTGTTGGGATAGGGCGTGTAGAAGCGACGGCGGTAGATATCGGAACTCGCCAGGGCTTTCACAAACTCCCGTACCGAAATTTCACCGTTGCGGAGTTTGCTCTCCAGGTCAGAACGTCGGAATTCTTGTGGCACCTGACCACTGAAGACATCCATCACCTGACAGTAGATAGCATTGATCACGAGTGCCGTTTCTGCCTGGTTTGCTCCTTGAGTCATACGGAAAATCCGTGCAGGCTTGCGGCGCGTTGTACCGACACCGACCTCGACCGACTGCCCATTGCCATTTTGGAAGGAGCGACCGAGTTCGATGAACTTCGGCTTGCTCATGTCCATCTGCTGCGCTTTCGCTGCCAGATCGGCGATCGCCTTTCCAGTCAGCGGCATCTTCGCAGCATCCATGCGGGACTTCACCGGCTCAAAGCTGGGGACCACCAAGTCCTTATTCTGCTTAGTCAGCTGGTTATACAGCTTTTCGGTATTGGGGAAGTTGGCTGCCGGTAACGTCGGGAAGCGCCGGTAAGGCACCGTATCTTCGCCAAATACCTTGCCATACTCGGCGCTATTAACCATAGCCCCGATAAAGCCACGAATGCCCTGAGCGGCGAGAATCTTGTTGTACTTTTGGATTTCCTTCTGGTTTTCGGGGGCACGACCCAGGAAGTGCTTAGTTCCTAGCTCAATGACCTTGGTATTGGGGTAGGGGGTGTAGAACTCTTTAATGTAGAGGTCTGATGTCCCTATCGCTTCAATGAACTCCTTGACGTTAATTTCGTTGTTACCCAGCTTGCTTTCTAGGGCTGAGAATTGATTCTTCACGACATAAGGCTCGATATCGCGCTCGAATATCTGCCGGTAAGCGGCTCGAATCAACGTATCTACTGCTGTCTTGTCGTTGTTACCCGTCAGCTTGAAGACCTTGGTTTGCTCACGTTGAGCAGTAACGCCTTGGTTGATCCGGTATTGAACATCCGGTTCACTCCGCAGCTGTGTGACTGCACCCAGCTCAACAAAGCGTGGCGTCACTTCCTTATCAACCCTGGTGCCGATATCCTCACCCAGGCTACCCGGTCGTGACGATCGCAATTGCAAACCCGATGGAGTCAGATAGCGCTCATAGGGAACTGTATCTTCTCCAAAGGCTTCAGAGTACTCTGGAGAGTCGATAATTGCGTCCACTAAAGCATAGAAGCCCTTCTTGGCGCAGATATCAAAGTACTTGTTATTCTCCTGACGCCCATAAGTGGGACGCCCCAACAGACGCCGGTGGATATACTCAACTGCCTTGCAGACATACAGCGATGTCCAGTACATCTTGCGGAACAAGTCAGACTTCGCCAGCATTCGGACAAACTCGCGCACGGGAATCTCGCCGTTTTCCAGCTTAATTTCCGCCACCTTCAGACGCTGGCCTTCGTAGACAGCACGCCCAAACACTTGTACGTAGCAAGCCCGAATCACTGCTTGGGTAGAACTTTCGGAGAATTTAACGCTGGCTGCGTTATTTTTCTTGCCGCTAATACCTGATAAGGGCAGTTGATCCAGGCGGAACACCTTGGGACCGAGGGAACCCGGAAACTCGCCTCGTGCCTTAGGATTGCTGTTTTGGTTATTGATGCCAGGACCCTGGTGAATCAGAATGCGCTTGGTATCTTTGCCAAAGGGAGCCGGTCGGCTACTGGGATTGCGGGTTTCTTTGGGGAAGATTGCGCCAAACTGAATTTCTAACGGGTCGTTGCCAGAACCATAAGGATGTTGGTCGGGCAGTGGCTGCTCGTAGCGAGCAAAGGTTGTGATGAACTGAGGTACCTTACGGAATGGCGCACTGTAATTCAACAAATCTTGTTGCGGTCCCCAGTTGCGGCACTCCTGGGCTTCTTGTCCCAGCCCCCGGAGATAGGGAACGGTTTCTTCACCAAAGTAGTCTGAATACTCCTGAGAATCGACCAATGCATCCACGAGGGCCGCTAGACCACCTTTGGAAACAATGGAGAAGTATTCCTGAACTTCTTCGCGAGAACTTGGACCGCGACCCAAGAAGTGACGGAAAGCGAGTTCTAGCGCACGGCTGTTAATGAACGGCTCGAAGAACTGTTTCTGATATAGAGGAGATTTACCCAAACGACGCACAAACTCCTTCATGGAGATGTCGCCATTTTTCACCTGAGATTCCAGATAGGAGATCGACTGGCTGTAGGCGCGGGTAATATCACGCTCGAAGACTTGCCGATACACGGCTTTCACGACTTCTTGCTTTTCAGAGGACGACAAACCGGGCTTCATCGCGTACTTAGGACGCCGCTCTGCGGCATTAAAGTAGCTTTGGGGCAGTTGCAGACCTTGTTTGTCACCCGAAGGACGCTGCCGGAGTTTATCTGAAGGATTGGGGGCTTTAAATTCGTTAATCAGAATCTCAAAGTACTGATTAACAATTTCCTGCCCCTGGGCATCACGCTTGAAATACCCCAGCGCCGCGCCGCGCATTTCCTGTAGCGCCACAAGTGTGGCATCTCCAGAGCAAGCATTTTCGATGATTTCTCGCAGCCCCCTGACGTTGACGATGATGATGTTGGGGTCACCTGCGACGATCGCATATGTGACATATCGCAACATCCACGCTAAGTCCCGCAGGGACTTCTGCATATTTTTCGGACCATAGCGGGCGACGTTAATCGGTCGGAAACCCGCTGGGGCTGGTCCACCACCCGTCGCACTAAAGAGCGATCGCAAGCCCTCCAAGAAGCCCCCACCACTCTCCACATAAGTGGCAGTCCCCAGCGTCATCTGCTCTTTGACCTCCGTGCTGCCGCCACGGCCCGCCAGCACCAGTTCCTGACCCACGTCTTCCCTGGGCTTTTCCAGGAAAGCCATCGGGGTACCCCCGACGAAAATCCGGTTGGCAGCGCGGGACACAATCAGGTCTGCATTTTTGCTGAGGGTATCTGCAATTTCTAAACGCTGTTTACCAGAGCGGAAGTAACTGGCAAGCTCACTTAGCTCACCACTGCCTAAAAACCGGTCTTGCTGTTCGGCTTGGATAATTGTTGCAACCGGTACTGTTTGATAGAGTTGCGGACGCGCAACCGAGCTTCCACCACTTGCCTTAACACTCATTGATTCTCAAACGCTCCCATTGACAAATTGCTAATGTGTTAAGTCTGACCAGGGTACCAATACAGGTTACATTCGCTTACCTTAGGCTGCTTCGCACCGATATTTTTCCCTTTCCAGAAAAATGGATGGGCTATGACAGTGAAGCCTTCAATAAACAAACGCCCTAGCTAAACCAGGTCAGTCTTTAGATTAAAACGTTTCTGATCTCCCAGACTTATTTGTTAAGAAGTGTATAGAACATAATCCAGGGTTTCACAAAGTCATCATAGTTGATAAAAGTCAATATCTGAGAGACGCCATAAGTTTTGTTACGTTCTTCAATACTGTTTATGTTTGTCGCTTCGAGTCATGGAAACCTCTCACGATACTAGCGCTGCCGTTCAGCGACTTTACGATACTTACCCCTTTCCACCAGAGCCGTTACTTGATGAGCCACCTCCTGGCTACAACTGGCGCTGGAATTGGTTAGCCGCCTACAATTTTTGCACGGGTCAAAAACCGCCAAGGCAGGACATTCGCATTCTGGATGCGGGTTGCGGTACTGGTGTCGGGACGGAGTATTTGGTTCACCTCAATCCTCAAGCGTCTGTGGTTGGGATTGACTTGAGTGCAGGTGCTTTGTCAGTTGCCTCAGAACGCTGTCGCCGCTCAGGAGCTAATCGCGTTGAGTTCCATCACTTGAGTCTGTACGACGCCGACCAACTCGACGGTGAGTTTGATCTGATTAACTGCGTTGGCGTCTTGCATCATTTGCCTGACCCGATTCGAGGAATTCAGTCTCTGGCAGCAAAGCTAGCTCCCGGCGGCTTGATGCATATTTTTGTCTATGCCGAGTTGGGTCGCTGGGAAATCCAGTTGATGCAGAAAGCGATCGCACTCCTCCAAGGCAACCAGCGAGGTGACTACCGCGACGGTGTCCAGCTAGGGCGTCAGTTATTTGCGGCTTTACCAGAAAACAATCGTCTTGTCAAGCGAGAGAAAGAACGCTGGTCATTGGAAAATCAGCGGGATGCCAACTTTGCGGATATGTATGTTCATCCCCAAGAGATTGACTATAACATCGAGACGCTGTTTGAACTGATTGATGCCTCTGGATTGGAGTTTATTGGCTTTTCTAATCCCAGCTACTGGCAGATAGAGCGACTTTTAGGGAAGAATCCGGAGTTGATGGAACGTGCTAAAGGGTTAAGCGATCGCGCAGCGAGTCCGTTTGCGCAGCATGATGCGACAGCAGCAAAGGACGATCGCCAACATTATCGATTAATCGAACTACTAGATCCAGAAGTTACCCATTACGAGTTTTTCCTGGGACGCCCACCCTTACCCAAAGCCGATTGGTCCTCGGATGACGCCCTCATCGCCGCAATTCCAGAGCGCAATCCCTGTATGGATGGATGGCCTAATAAGTGCCTATTTAACTACGATTATCAGATTGTAAATTTGTCAGAAGAAGAGTTTCAATTTCTGCAAGCTTGTGATGCCAACTCAGATCAACACAGAACAATGGGAGAGATTTTGAGGGGTGTGCAGTTGGGTTTGGAGGGAGTGCGATCGCTTCTCAATCAGCAGTTAATTGTACTGACGCCACTTTAATCCCTGGCGGATGAAAGGGTTAGTGAAAGATGTGAGTTAAACGATTTCTGTCACACTTACAACATTTGCTCAATCCGGCGGAAATCTCGTTCTACTTCTGCCCAGAGGGAGCGGTTGTGGGGATCAGTACGCAGCGCTTTTTTTAGATAAACTCTTGCCTTGTCCAGTTGCCGTTCGTGAACAAGATGCCGTCCCCAACTTTGATAAGCGATCGCTTGCCACTGGCGCACTTCTGGATCTTGGGGAATACGCTGGGCTAAACCCTCTACGAGTGCGATCGCCCTGGCAAATCGTCCGTATTTTAGCAGTTGCTGTAGCTGCTCATAAGAGTTCCACTTCAGCTGTTTTTCAACATCCGATAGCGGTGGGTTGAATTCAACCGAGGGTGGCTTACGAGTCACCTTCGTTCTTGGTGGTGGAGGTTGCGACACCCCGGCATCTTGAGGAGTACTTGCAGGAGTAACCGTCTGGGGAGGTGTTGACACCTCCTCAATCCCAGGCGGCTTGACGACACTAAGGAGAAATTTGTAAGCCTCAGTCAACTCAATAAATTTTTCCTGGGCTAACTTGTCCTCTAAGTTGACATCAGGATGATACTGCCGTGCTAGACGCCGATAAGACGCTTTGACTTCAGCTGTAGAGGCTCCATATTTTAAACCCAACAAGCGATAACAATCCGCCAGATTCATCGAAAGAAACAGCGATGATGACTTGACTAGCGATTTTAGATTTTGGATTTTAGATTTTGGTATGACAGAAAAATCTTCTGGTACATGCCCAGCCCCGGACTACGTCGCGCTAAGCTAACGTTTGCTCCAAAAATTGGCAAGACGCCCGAAGACTCAAAGAGAGCTTGTTATCACCCATCTAAAACCTGCAAGCCGCACCCACAAGGGGTGCAGTCAATCCCAAATCGTAAATCCAAAATCCAAAATCGAATGACTCTTTGGAAAGGGAACCAATAGCACTCGTAGAGGCAGACCCTGGGGAGTGTCCTACTGATGTGTTCTATCCTACGGTGTTCTCTCCTCAATTACGCGGTCAATCAGTCCGTAATCCTTCGCTTCTTGGGCAGACATGAAAAAATCACGATCCATGTCTTTTTCAATCTTCTCAATCGACTTGCCGGTATTGTTTGCGTAGATCTGGTTGAGTTGATGCCGGATTCGTATAATTTCTTTAGCTTCAATCTGAATATCTGTGGCTTGCGCCATGCCACGTATGCCGCCAGAAGGTTGGTGGATCATGATCCGCGAGTGGGGCAAAGATAGACGTTTTCCCTTCTTACCGGCAGCAAGCAGGAAAGAACCCATAGACGCTGCCAAACCAACACAAATAGTCACGACATCTGACTTGATGTGCTGCATGGTGTCATAAATTGCCATGCCTGCTGTCACCGAACCCCCAGGGGAGTTGATGTAGAGAAAAATATCTTTGCTGTTGTCTTCAGAATCCAGATAAAGCATAACGGCGATGATCTGGTTAGCGATTTCATCATCGACATCTTTGCCCAGAAAAATGATCCGTTCCCGGTAGAGACGATTGTAGATGTCAATCCACTGGGTGTACTGATCCCCTGGCATCTGATAGGGAACTTTTGGGACGCCAATTGGCATAATTTGCTCCGAGTTAGAGAAAGATTAAGAGGTTAAGCGCCCTTGAAAACAGGCGTTAGACAGTAGACAAATGGTCTTAAGAGACACCAGCAGGAAGCGGCGGGGTAGCGGCGGACTCATTGGCTTCCAACACTCGGTCGATCAGTCCATACTCTTTCGCTTCTTGGGGCGTCATGTAAAACATCCGATCCATATCCTTGGCAATCTTCTCCGGTGTCTGACCCGTGTTGCGAGACAGGATATCAATCATCGTGGCCTTATTCGCCAGCATTTCCTTAACCTGAATTTGGAAATCCGTGGCTTGCCCACCGACACGACCCCTAGGCTGGTGCAGGACAATTGAGGCATTGGGTAAACTTGCCCGACAGCCTTTTGTTCCGGCAGATAGAAGCATCGCCGCCGTTCCCATTGCTGAACCCATACAAATGGTATGAATAGGTGGCTTGATGTAGTTCATCGTGTCACAAATGGCAAAGGCTTCTGTTTCAAAGCCATAGGTGCCGATAGAATTGATGTAGATTCTAATCGGCTTTTCGGGGTCTTCATACTGTAGATACAGCAGTTCAGCAGTGATTAATTCAGTGACCGCTGGCACCAAGGGCATACCCAGATAAACAATCCGCTCCTTCAGCAGCAGCGAGGGTAAGTCTGGCGGCGGTGTACGGTAGGTTGTATTACCGTAATAGGTGGATTGAACAGCCTGAATGGGTAAGTTCATGGTGTTTGGGGCTGCAATAATAGCGCTATCTTTAAACATAGTAGCGTGCCTGTGAGCCTGACTGTGTCAGTTGTTTGAGATGCTTCTACCACTTTTGTTGGACTAACCAGTTTGATTAGTATTTGTGCGGTTAATAACCCTCGTTATTCCGTGGTACTAGGGTACTGGCATGAAGTTGTTATTATTACGTCTTGCTTGCTCAGGAGTCTTATGAGATGAAAGTTGGTTTGCACCCTGCCCTTAATGATGCCCATGTTGATGCCAATCAACCTAGTAGTCAGCGTCAGCTGTCGATCTCGATTAGTGCGATCGCGGCTAAGCAAGACCGAAATCTACCGCTGAATTTGTGTCTGGTTCTCGACCACAGTGGCTCGATGAATGGACGCCCTATGGAAACGGTGAAAAATGCGGCGATACGCCTGATAGAGCGACTTAACCCAGGCGATCGCATCTCGGTGGTTGCCTTTGACCACAGAGCGAAAGTGCTTGTCAAGAATCAGGTCATCGACGACATAGACACTGTCAAAAAACAGATTCAACGGCTCTCGGCTGATGGGGGTACAGCCATTGATGAAGGTTTAAAGCTGGGAATCGAAGAAGTCGCAAAGGGCAAACAAGATAGTGTGTCCCAGGTGTTTTTGCTAACGGATGGTGAGAACGAACACGGTGACAACAAACGCTGTTTGAAATTAGCAGAACTGGCAATTGGCTACAAATTGACGCTGAACACCCTGGGTTTTGGTGCCAATTGGAACCAAGATATTTTGGAACAAATTGCCGATGTGGGGGGTGGCACCCTATCTTATATTGAGCGACCAGAGCAGGCGGTGGAAGAGTTTGGACGCTTGTTTAACCGCATTCAGTCTGTAGGATTGACGAATGCCTACCTAATGTTGGATTTGATGCCAAAGGTGCGCGTCGCGGAATTCAAACCCATTGCACAAGTAGCACCAGATACCATTGAACTCCCCGTACAAAGAGAAGGCGATCGCTTTGTGGTGCGATTGGGAGATTTGATGACAGATGCGGAGCGAGTAATCCTGGCAAACATTTACATGGGTCAATTTCCAGTGGGTCGTCAGGCGATCGCAAATGTGCAAGTTCGCTACGATGACCCAGCTTTTAGTCAAGAAGGTTTACTCTCTGAACTCGTGCCAGTTGAAGCAGAGGTTCAGGGCGTTTACCAGCCTGCTCCCAATGCTCAAGTGCAAAAGTCCATCCTCGCTTTGGGGAAATACCGCCAAACTCAAATTGCCGAGACGAAATTACAACAAGGCGATCGCGCTGGTGCTGCGACAATGCTGCAAACTGCCGCAAAAACGGCAATTCAAATGGGAGATCAGGGAGCGGCAACAGTGCTACAAACCAGCGCTACTCGCCTGCAATCGGGAGAAGAACTCACGGAAGCCGATCGCAAGAAGACTCGGATTGTCTCCAAGACCATCTTGCAGGAGTAAGGATTGGAAATTAGGCTCTCACCCCCTCTTCTTCTTGGCTTTCCAGGTTCCCCCGTAGACGTAGAAGGAGTTGTTCTGACTGATTGAAGACCAACAGCGATCGCAGACAAAAATCCACTCACTGCTGTCGTCGTACTGTACCCGATAAAGAACCGGTGCCGATTGCTGACACCGGTTACATAATTTGACCCGAACTAAACGACCCCTCGATTCAAGCAACAAAAGACGCTTGAGGTCGGGCAAAAATCATCCGCCCTGCTGAAGTCTGCAAAGCTGATGTGACAACGACCCGCAGTTCGCTACCGACGTAGCTACGCCCTTCTTCAACAACAACCATCGTGCCATCATCCAGATAACCCACTCCCTGAGAAGGTTCTTTGCCCTCCTTGAGAATTTTCAGGTCAATGTTGTCACCCGGTAGATAGAGTGGACGCATTGCCTGAGCTAGATCATTGACATTGAGAACCGGCACTTTCTGTAAATTAGCGACTTTACTAAGGTTGTAGTCGTTAGTTAAAAGAGTGCCATTAATTTCCTGGGCAAAACGCACCAATTTGGCGTCTACAGTGTGAAGGTCTTCGTAATCCGCCGGGTGAATGATCAGGCGCTCTGGGTAGGCTTCTTGCATCCGATTCAGGATATCCAACCCGCGGCGTCCCCGGATTCGCTTCTGGTCATTGGCGGCATCAGCCAGCTGCTGCAACTCTTGCAAGACAAACTGCGACACGAGAATTTGACCCTCTACAAAACCAGTATTGAGCAGTTCTTCGATGCGACCATCAATGATGCAGCTGGTGTCTAAAACCTTACTAGATGCTGGTTTGAGCGTGCCTTCTCCCACCAAAATTGACTCCAGGCTGTTGGGGTTAATTAGCCGCAAGAAGGCGCGACCGTGGGTATCCGCCAAACTCACGCCTAAGAAGGAAAACATCACACTGCCCAAAATCGCTGTCAGGGGCTTAATAAAGACAAAATCGAAGGGTATAGGCAGCAAGAAAATCGGAGCCAGCATTAAGTTGGCTAACAGCAGTCCAATCACCAAACCGACTGCTCTGGTCAAAATCACCTCAATCGGCATTTTGCGAACTTGCGCTTGGAAGCGGCGATAGGCAACCTGCACCGTTAACCCGACAGCAAATCCAATAATCGCGGCAAAGGTAGCAGTGATCCAGCGTAAAGCCTCCAGATTGGTGACTTGAGCCTGCACCGAGCTAGGCAGCAATTCAACGCTGCCGAAGCCTATACCTGCCGCTGCTAGGATGAATAAAAGAATAATGACAGAATCAAGCATTGTTCCGATCCAACTAATTTGTGTGAAATTCCTGAAGGAATTCAATAGACAAAAACTGCTATTTGGCAATCAGATTCATTATATCTTTGAGGTCATTTTGTTTTCTTGTTCCCCTCGGCTGAGATCAACCCTTTAATTTCCCTGTACAACTAAGGAGTTTTGGCAATTAGATTTCCTGCTCTATACGGCAAGCTGGCTCAAGCCGTACCTTTCTTATCCTTCTCAAGACGGCCATCCCTGCCGTAGAGAGCTTGGCTGTAACATCTATCTAGCAGTAAGAGCGATCAAAAAACTCATTTAATTAATAACTGTTAATCAAGAATTAAGGATTGTCTTAAGAATTGAAGTCTGGTGGTAAAAAGAACGTGTTAAATTGCTTACATAAATCTGAGAAAGTTTTCGGTTCTGTAACTCCCAGTTCCGCCTATGTTCATATTCCCTTCTGTCGCCGCCGATGCTACTACTGCGACTTCCCAGTTTCTGTAGTGGGAGATAAGGCGAATGGCAGCACTTCGGGCACGATTGAGCAATACATCGAGGTGTTGTGTCAAGAAATTGAAGTTACACCACAATTCGGTTGCTCTTTAGAAACCGTTTTCTTTGGCGGGGGGACGCCTTCGCTGCTAGCAGTCGAACAGCTAGGGCGCATCCTAGACACACTTAACCAGCGCTTTGGCATTGCTGCGGGTGCTGAGGTTTCGATGGAAATGGACCCTGGAACATTTAGCTTGGAACAGCTAAAGGGATACCAGGATGCCGGGGTGAATCGAGTGAGCCTAGGTGTTCAGGCATTTCAGGATGAACTGTTGGACATTTGCGGGCGATCGCATAAATCTATTGATATCTTTACAGCTGTGGATATCCTCCGCCAGGTAGAGATTCCCGACTTCAGCCTGGATCTGATTTCTGGGTTGCCCCATCAAACCTTAGAGCAGTGGCAAGCATCTCTGGAAACTGCCATTAATATTGCCCCCACCCACATTTCTAGCTATGACCTGATCATTGAGCCAGTTACTGCCTTTGGACGCCAATACACAGCAGGTGCAAAGCCTCTACCTACAGATGACACGGCTGCCAAGATGTACCGCGTCGCGCAGCAAGTCCTCACGATTGCTGGTTACGAGCATTATGAAATTTCCAACTATGCCCTGCATGGTCATCAGTGCCGCCACAATCGGGTTTATTGGGAAAACCGTCCCTACTATGGTTTTGGGATGGGGGCGGCAAGCTATCTTCAGGGGCATCGATTCACCCGACCACGCACCAGACGGGAGTATTATACTTGGGTGCAAACGCTAATTGACGCAGATGGCATCTTGGATTGTCCAGAGACCACGGCAGGTGATGTCTTGTTAGAAACCTTGATGCTAGGGCTACGCTTGGCAGATGGTCTCAGCCTGTCCACCCTCGTCCAGCAGTTTGGAGAAAAGACACTAGAACAAATTTGGATGGGTTTGCAGCCATACCACCGCGATGGCTGGGTAGAAATTTTGGGGGTAAAAGGGGAAGCTGTCCAGCTACAAGACGCCCAAAAGCTCCCGATGACGGGTCAGTTAAGGCTGAGTGACCCAGAAGGGTTCTTATTTTCCAATACGGTTCTCGCTGATTTATTTAATCAGCTAGGCGAGAACTAACAGCAATTGAGTACTCCTATCCCAACACCGATTTGTACGTCACTGCCTCTGCCGGTGCCCAAGTTGAAAACGGGAAAGAGAGATTTTCGCCTAATTGACTCTGAAGGCGAAAATCCCCTACATCCGGAGCAACTGGTAGCCTTTGTGTATCAAATACATGTATTTATAGCGACAAGCCCGCCTCCAACATGATTAAGTATTACTGGATGAGCCAGGTAGCTGGGCACAGAATCGTTATAGTGATGGATCAACATGAGATTGCGGCACTGGGTGCTTCCCTAAGACGGATTGATCAAAGGCTATTAACTCCAGCCAAGGAAGGCACTACTAGAGTCTGGTACCAGGGAGGGGAGCCTTACTTTGATGTGTTTGTGGAACTGCGCCAAAACAAAATTGAGTGGTTTCAGTTAACTTTGCGCGGCAAATCGATTTCGTGGAATCGGCAGATTTCTCGCTTACAGACTGGGATGACGAATGAATTGCGGTCAGACGATGTTACCTTCTATCCTGCTAGCAAAGTTATTGATAAGGACAGGCAACTCGATTGGGAGTTTGTTGAACTAGTCCGCTCTATTTTTCAAACCCGTGCTGGTGAAGAGATCTTCGACCAGATGCTGGCGTTGTTTGATGCTCCGGAGTAGACAACCAAACCTGGCGGCTGTAGCGGGACTCTCTCAAATTCTCCCTCAATCAGATAGAAATTTAACGTTGCTCTACTAATGTTGACCGAACTGAATGGGATACAAGCCCCGTCCTTCCAGGACGGCTGCTTATTTGATAAATCGCCAGGATGATTTGTCAAAGACCCTGTAGACTAGATTAAGGAGGGAAGCAAATGTTTAATCTGGTCTACGAATTCAAACTTAAACCAACAGCTGCTCAAGTCGCATTGTTTGAAAACTGGCTTGAGCAATGCAGAACAGTTCACAACTATGCATTAGCAGAGCGTAAAGACTGGTTCAAGTCGCGTAGCTGCCGGGTTGATGCTTGCTCTCTCCGTCATGAGTACATCATTCCTGCCGACACCAAACGCCCAACCTATGTAAGTCAATGCAAAGGACTAACGGCAGCAAGAGGTGCAATCCCTGCTCTTAAAGCCGTGCAAGTGCATGTTTTACAACAAACACTTAAGCGGTTAGAGCAAGCGTTTGTCAGTATGTGGGAGCAAAGTCATGGGTTCCCCCGGTTCAAAAAGCCAGGTACTATGCGCTC
>CBDTXL010000025.1:0-29372 GCA_965364435.1 uncultured bacterium | reverse complement strand
GCGGACAGCTGTGGAAAATAACTACAACATCGTCTGTGTTACCGATTTTATCTGTATTTATCTGTATTTATCTGTGTTCATCTGTGTTCATCTGTGTAGCCTACAGCAAGCCGAAGAAAGCGTCTACATCTGTGGTTCCAAATCCTAAAGAAAGGATTGCGTGCAAGAAGTCTAATATCAGCTATACCGCCTAAGCAGTTGGCGCTGGCAGCATGTCCCGAACCGAAGCGTCTAAGAAGCTTTGGTCTTTGATGATCTCGAAGAGGTTAACGTCTGATTCCAGCAAGCAGGTGTGACCCGAGTAGGGCAATACCACCATCTTGGCGTTTGGCATGCAGTTAACTAAGCGTTCAGCTTCAGCTACTGAAGGCAACAGTCGGTCAGCGGCACCGGCAATTACCAGAACGGGTTGAGTCAAGCGTCCCATTTGGGATTGTGCAACGTAAAACTCCCCCACCATCGACACACGCCAATTAGCGGTTTTTGGAGGTACAGACTGCATGGCGTTCAGAAGGGCACGGCGATCGCTAGGAGATATCCTTGCCAAATTTGATAAAAATGGTAAAAGAACTAGTGCCGATACTCCGTAAAGCGATTCTGGCAGCAGGCGATTCAATTGTGCGCCCCACAGCAGCCAAGGTCGTTGATTAAAGGAAGTCGCCGGGTTGATCAAAATAATCCGGTCAAAAAGATGGGGCGATCGCAGTGCTACCTTCAATGCCAAACAGCCCCCGAATGACTCACCACACAGATAAACAGAACGCGATGATCGCTTTTTTAGTTCCTCTTCAATTAAGTTCACCACCTTGTCCGTGAGGTCTTCCCAGTTGGTTAAATCATCTGCCGGGATTGCCAAACAGCGGACATCAAAAGCAGTTTCTAAACCTTCGGTCTGCAATCGCAGCAACTGACCTGTTCCATCCATCCCTGGTAGAAACACAAATAGCGGGTAATCTGGATTAATGCGGCTCGGTGTCAGAAAACAAGGATGACTCTTAACTTCTGGCATTGTTAGCTTCCCAGGCAATCACGACCATTTAAACAATAAAATTAAAAAAAGTTACTACGAACACTGCTCGAACTAACTGAACCGTCGCAAGCGTGAAGATTCTGTTGTAGTAATTTGGAAATTTCATCTCGGCAGGTAGTAGCGATTTCCTCAACAACCGCTCTTGCCTGTTTCCCGCGATATTGTTCGCGCTGTTTCGGCCTAATCCAATAAGGATGCCCCACTAATATTGCAACGCGACGCTGAAGAACCATCGGGTGCCAGCCTGGTTGTGCAAATAGCGGTTCTGATGGGTCAAATAGACGCAACAATCGTAGCGGCACTGCTGAGTTTACAGTTTCTTCTTGGGAAGCGATCGCCACCGGCAAGATTGCCAAATTCCGTACTGGAGTCCGTAATGCCAAGTGGGCAAACCCTCGGTGAAACTTACCTAGGGACGATGGCTTAGTCAAATGCACCATCGGTTGGGCACCCTCTGGAAAGACCCCAACCCACTGATGTGCTTGTAGTAGCTTAGTTGCCTGATCGAAGAAAGCCTGCTGTCTGTATTCTGGTTCTTCTAGAGGAAAACAACCGAGTTGCCTGACAATTTCCCGCATCACTGGCACTTGCCCCATGTAATGATGGCAAGCAATGCGGATGGGATGTCCTAACCCTGCCATGAGCAACGGTGCATCCATGAAGCTACGATGGTTGCTCACTACCAAAACTGGGCAATCATCAGGGATGCGGTCTTCATGGTAGATGAACATCCGCGTTCCCATTGCCGCCAGTAGCGCACGAGAAATTTGGAGCGGATTATCGGGATACATGGGTTGAAGCCATCACTTACATTAATTAATCTTTCTTAACAATACGGATTAATGGACTTTTGGACAAATGTCCTAAGGTAGAAATCTTCAGGTCATACCAACTTGCGCCTCTTCCCGTAACTCTTTAGATGGGGAGTGGGGAGTAGGGACTAGGGAGTAGGGACTAGGGAGTAAAAATTTCTTGCATTACGCAACAGAGAAGCTAATGGGGAATCCTATACTCAAATCTCCACCCACTAATGCTACGTGAAGCTGACTAGATCAAGTGGTAACTCAAATAAATATCCGTAGCAATACACTAGAAATTACGAGTAATTTATGTGAGGGCGTTTTTTACACTCAGATGAGTCATACCCATAAAAGTAAAAACACATTTTCCGTTACAACGCCGCTCTACTACGTGAACGACTTACCCCATATCGGCAGTGCCTATACAACGATCGCGGCGGATGCGGTAGCTCGGTTTGAAAGGTTGCGCGGCAAATCCGTATTGTTGATTACTGGCACGGATGAACATGGACAAAAAATTCAGCGTACAGCTGAAAGTAATGGTCTAGAGCCTAAAGCGCACTGCGACAAGATAGCTGCTGGATTCGACGCTCTCTGGCAAAAGCTCAATATTCAGTACGATCGCTTCAGCCGCACGACTTCCCCCCGCCATGAAGCGATTGTCAAAGAATTTTTTGGGCGGGTTTGGGACAAAGGCGACATTTACCTGGGTCAACAACAAGGCTGGTACTGCGTCTCCTGTGAGGAATTTAAAGAAGAACGCGACCTGCTAGAAGGACACCGCTGCCAGATCCACTCTAATAAAGAAGCCGAGTGGCGGGATGAGCAAAACTACTTTTTCGCCTTGTCCAAATATCAAAACCAGCTAGAAGCTCTATATCAAGAGCGACCTGATTTTATCCAACCAGAAACCCGCCGTAATGAAGTCTTAAGCTTTGTCGGTCAAGGCCTTCAGGATTTTTCAATTTCGCGAGTTAATCTAGAGTGGGGCTTCCCTGTGCCAGTTGACCCTAACCACACGATCTATGTTTGGTTTGACGCCCTACTTGGCTACGTTACCGCCCTACTCGATCCGGAGAGCGAACCAACGCTGGAAAATGCTTTAAAAAAGTGGTGGCCAATCAATTTACATCTCATTGGTAAAGACATTCTGCGTTTTCATGCCGTTTACTGGCCTGCCATGTTAATGTCAGCAGGTCTACCAGTCACAGAGCATGTGTTTGGGCATGGCTTTCTTACCAAGGATGGTCAAAAGATGGGGAAAAGTCTGGGCAATACCCTAGACCCAGTGGAGTTAGTCAATCGCTACGGCACAGATGCGATTCGTTACTACTTTCTCAAAGAGATTGAATTTGGGAAGGATGGGGATTTTAGTGAAACCCGTTTTATCGATATCGTCAATGCCGACTTAGCAAATGATTTGGGTAACTTGCTCAACCGGACGCTGAAAATGGTGCAGAAGTATTGCGATGCTCTTGTACCAAACGTCACGAGTGAAGATATTCCAATTGATAACCCCCTTAAGGCAATCGGTATTGAATTGAGCGATCGCGTTGCTCAATCCTATGAAAGCCTAGCCTTCAGTGAGGCTTGCAGGGAGATCTTTACCCTAGTTCGAGCTAGTAACAAATTCATTGATGATCAGGCACCCTGGAGCTTATACAAGCAAGGTAATTCATCAGCGGTGGCTCAAGTATTGTACACCGTGTTGGAATCAGTTAGACTGGCAGCTTACCTCTTATCACCAATTATTCCAAGCATAAGCACTGATATTTACCACCAGCTAGGCTTTTCCATCGACTTTAACGAAAAAACTCTCATTGAAGATTCTGTAACCTATGCTACTCACGCAGCTTGGGGAACATTACCCCCTCATCAGAGCTTAGGTCAACCAAGACCCGTTTTTGCGCGACTGGAACAAGGGTAATTTTGTTCCGTCATCTTGACCATAAGATTGACCAGCGGCTGACCAAAATTCTGATTCTGGGGAAAGGAGGCATCAATCGTTTTTTTAAATAACAAATCGAGGCATAACAACCATGTTGAATAATAACTTTAGTACTGACCCTGTTTTTACTCCTGAACAAGTTTTAGAAAATCGCGGTCGCGTGGCTATTTTCATTGACGGTTCAAATTTATTTTATGCAGCCCTGCAATTGGGAATTGAAATCGACTACACCAAGCTGCTGGTGCGTTTGACTGCTGGTTCCCGATTGCTACGCTCCTTTTTTTATACAGGCGTTGATCGCACTAATGAGAAGCAGCAGGGCTTTTTGCTATGGATGCGCCGTAACGGTTACCGGGTGATTGCCAAGGATTTAGTGCAGCTGCCAGATGGCTCTAAAAAAGCCAATCTGGACGTGGAAATTGCCGTGGACATGATGGCGCTAGTGGGTTCCTACGACACCGCCGTTCTCGTTAGTGGTGATGGGGATCTTGCCTATGCGGTGGATGCCGTAAGCTATCGAGGGGTTCGCGTTGAGGTGGTAAGCCTGCGATCAATGACGAGTGACAGTCTAATCAACGTCGCTGATCGATATATTGACCTCGATAACATCAAAGAAAGTATCCAAAAGACCCCTCGACAAAACTATACCTACCGTCCGTTGTCAGGCATTGGCATTATGGATGAACAGGAAGAATAATAAATTAGTCATTGGTCATGGCTAATGGCTAGCTGACACTTGAGCATTAGCCATTAGCTAATAGCTATTAGCCATTAGCCATTAGCCATTAGCTATTAGCAATTGACAAATGTTTTTCAGCTCCAAACGATTTCTTGGTTTTGCCCTTTGCCTTGTTATTTTTTCCTTTTTATCTGCCTGTAATGGCGAAAGCCGCACGGAAAAGAAAATAAAGAAGGATACTGCTGCAACCGAAATTGAAGGCAGCCTTGTCTTTAACAATGTCACCCTGGATCAGGCGGATGAGAAGGGGAGTCCTCTTTGGAAAGTCAAGGCAAAGCAAGCAACTTACAGTAAAGACAAAAAAATAGCTCGTATTGAGAAACCGACTGGAGATTTGTTCCAGGATGGCAAAATTGTCTTGAAGGTGTCAGCCAATAGCGGGGAAGTCCAACTTGGGGAGACTGGTAACAAAGTCTTTCTCAAAGGACAGATTACTGCCACCGACACCCGCAATGGCGCTGTGTTTCGGGGGGATGAGTTGGAGTGGCGTCCTAAGGAAGATTTGTTAGTTGTCCGCAACAACTTAAAAGGTAGCCACCCCCAGCTACAGGCGTCAGCAAAAGAAGGGCGGTACTTCAGTCGTAAGGAGCAAGTGGAATTATTCGGTCAAGTCGCGGCAATATCGAAAGACCCAGATTTGCAGATGAAAACGGAATATTTGCTCTGGCAAATCAAAGATCAGCAGCTGAGTGGAAATAAGCGCATCCAGATTGAACGATACAAAGCCAAGACGGTTACCGACCGAGTAGAGGCAGATAACTCTCAGGTCAACCTGAAAACAAAGATAGCAACGCTGAAGCAGAATGTTCAGCTAACATCAGTAGATCCGCCTTTATTGATGTCAAGCAATTCAGCCGTCTGGAACTTAAACACTCAAACGGTAACATCAGATCAGCCGGTAAGGATTTTCCACCAGAAAGAGAACGTCATTCTCACCGCCAACCAGGGTGTTGTAGATTTGCAGCGAAAAGTTGCTAATTTGACTGGCGGCGTCCAGGGGGTTGGCAGCCGTAATCAAGCCAAACTCTACGCCAATCAGATGACGTGGGAGATTCCGACTTCATTGCTTCAGGCGTCGGGTAATGTGATTTATCAACAAGTTAATCCACCATTTAATACGACAGGGCCGACAGCAGTAGGAAGACTTCAGGATCAAAGTATTGTTGTCACTGGTAGCGCTGGCACTAGAGTGGTGACGGAAATTATTCCTTAGACTGAGATCTGGCACCATTCTCAGTAACTAGAAGAACACCCGCCGTGGACTCAAGTCCCATAGCGAGTAGCTCAAGTCCATTTCAATGGACTAAAATCCTTGGACAGTAAGCATTTAGTTCTATCCAAGAGCTTGGAGGTTAGTAGAGTGCTTTGCACCTTCAACCTTCAACCCGGTTTCTAGACACCGAAAATCGTTTCATTGCGTTTAGGATCGCCCAGAAGTGGTAGGGCTGATGGTTTACTGACGTTGGTACTGGGTAGGGTGCCCCACTTCTGTGACAGGCTTTTTAGCAGTTCGTCTTGCTGTACCCGAAAGCCTTCCACATCGTCACCCCGGTTAATGATGGCAAACCAAACCTGACCATGATCGCGTGTAGGCATGACCCCCGCCAGGGCACTCACAGTATTTAGAGTCCCGGTTTTGATAGCAGTACCAACGGGCATATGCCGCGCCTCCATCGTTCCCCGCTTGTCGCGCCCAGATACGGGGAACATATCTGCAACACCGAGCTGGTGGGGCTGCAAAAATTGTTCAATCGTTATTAGCATGGCACAGACGGCACGGGGTGAAATCTGATTCTCGACACCTAACCCAGAGCCGTTAACCAGCTGAATTTCCGTAGGGGGAATATTAGCAGACTGTGCCGCTAGCTTTGACCTTACCTGGGAACCACCGAGGGATTTCGTCAACATTTCTGCCATCGGGTTGTTGCTGTAGATGTTCATTTCCTTGAGGATTTGACTCAGGGGCAGCGACCGATGACGTAACAACAACAATTGTTTAGGAATGGGAATTGTCGCCACTTGGACACTACCAGCGATCGCCACTTGTGGTTTCGCCGTACCTTTAGGCATGGCGCTATACTGACCGACAATCTCCGGTGACCAAATGCTGCCGTTGAGTCCTTGCTGAAGCAGTTGACCGGAAATGGCTGGGTTGTCCTGAAAGTTCATGTAGAAATCGCCGCTAATCACTAAATTCCCAGTGACGCGGCGGATACCTAGCTGATTGAGGCTATTACCCAAAGCGATCGCTTCCTCCCAAACAAACAAGGGGTCACCACTGCCAGTAATTACTAAATCCCCCTGTAATACCCCATCCTTTATCGGACCCGTTGCACTCACTAGAGTTTCAAACTGATGACTGGGACCCCATTTTTCTAATGCTGCCAAGGTTGTCGCAATTTTCGTTAATGAAGCTCCCGGAAGGGGAACGTTGCCCTGGTGTTCGGCAAGTATTGAAAGCCCCGACTGAATCCATACCCCTTGATTTTGCTTTGCCGCCCCTTTCGCACCCCAGGCTTTCAGGTATTGGCGCATAATCCCCTCAGCTGTTGGATCGGGTGCAGTCTGCAAGGCGAACATCGGCATATCTTGCCAAGCCAGCAGTTGAACGGTATCCAGGGTGGCTGGTTGCAGACCCACGAGCTTTAGCAGTAGAGCCACTAATCCTGATGCGATTATTCCAGAGCCAAATCGTTGTAACATCACTATCTCTAATCCACGGTGCTTCATTTTAAAGAGTTGACGGCAACACTGAAAAGTATTCTTCACAGAGTTTTTAATAGTGTCAGGCAGATCACATGGGGTTTCATGTTGGGTGGAGGGCTTCTGGTAGAATGCGTGAAGGTTTCTATAACTTTGAGCAATGCCATCGACTCGCGCACGGATCGCACTTGACGCCATGGGAGGGGATCACGCCCCCGCCGAAATCGTTGCTGGAGCTATTAGGGCACAAGCGGAGTTGGGCGTAGATGTTTTATTAGTGGGTGACCCTGAAGAAATTGAATCGTCCCTTAAGCAACACACCAGTTTGAGCCAGATGGAAATTGTGCCAGCTGAGGGTGTCGTTGCTATGGATGAGGAGCCTTTAGTAAGCTTGAAGCGAAAGCCCAAGGCTTCGATTAACGTGGCAATGGATTTAGTCAAGCAGAAGCGTGCCGACGCAGTGGTTTCCGCTGGCCACTCTGGGGCGGCAATGGCTGCTGCCCTACTGCGCTTAGGGCGTCTTAAAGGCATTGACCGTCCCGCCATTGGTGCGGTGTTTCCGACACTGGTGGCGGGTAAGCCAGTAATCGTGCTGGATGTGGGCGCGAATGTCGATTGTCGCCCCAAATATCTGGAGCAATTTGCCGTGATGGGTTCGGTATACAGCCAATTCGTGCTAGGGATATCGGAACCTAAAGTCGGACTGCTGAATATTGGTGAAGAAGACTGTAAGGGGAATGATCTAGCAATCCGCACTCATCAGCTGTTGCAAGAGAATCCGAGAGTTGATTTCATTGGCAATGCCGAGGGGAGAGATGTTCTCTCAGGTCGTTTTGATGTGATTGTGTGCGATGGTTTTGTGGGCAATGTCTTGCTCAAGTTTGCCGAAGCAGTGGGAGACGTAGTGCTACAAATCCTCCGAGAGGAATTGCCCCAAGGATTATCCGGTCAGTTGGGGACGGCGCTCCTGAAACCAAACCTAAATCGGATTAAGCAGCGCATCGACCATGCCGAACATGGAGGGGGTCTGCTCTTGGGTGTGGCGGGAATCTCTATTATTAGTCACGGTAGCTCCCAGGCTCCGTCGATTTTTAATGCGATTCGCTTGGCGAAAGAAGCGATCGATAACCAGGTACTGGAGCGGATTCAGTCCAAGGATTTCAAAAGTGATCAGCACTCAGCAGCTAGCAGTCACAGAAGTGAGGAGTGAAGGTTCAGGAGTCTCCCACTCAGGATCCGACTCCCTTGGATGAAGCAGGAAGCAAACAAAGCAGTTGTCAGGCGACAATTGTGGATAAGTCTTGTGGAGCAGAATTGTGTTCAATCAATTAGGGGTAGGGATTGCCATTACCGGGAGCGGTTCCGCAACGCCAGAAGTGGCTCTCGATAACAATCAACTCAGCCAGATTGTTGAGACATCTGATGAGTGGATTAGCGCACGGACGGGAATTCGTCAACGGCATCTAGTGGACGCCCAAGGCAGTCTGAGTGCGATCGCAACCACTGCCGCCCAAGGTGCGATCGCGATGGCAGGAATTGCTCCAACAGACCTGGATCTGATTATCCTGGCAACCTCGACGCCGGATGACCTATTTGGTACGGCAAGTAAGGTTCAGAGCCTTCTGGGGGCATCAAAAGCAGTTGCCTTTGATTTGACAGCAGCTTGCTCTGGGTTTGTCTTTGGGATGGTGACGGCGGCTCAGTTTATCCGCACTGGTGTTTACAAAAACGTCCTGTTGATTGGTGCCGATGTTCTCTCGCGCTGGGTGGATTGGTCAGACCGGGGCACCTGTGTATTATTTGGCGATGGTGCTGGGGCTGTCGTCATTCAGGCGAACGAGAGCGATCGCCTATTGGGATTTGAACTCTGTAGTGATGGCACTCAGAATAATTGCCTCCAACTTGCCTATAAAGCACAAACTAAAGAGCTTGTCAATGGGGTGACGGTTGCTCAGGGCACCTATCAGCCGATTACCATGAACGGTAAAGAAGTTTATCGCTTTGCTGTTCACAAGGTGCCGGAAGTGATTGAAAAAGCCCTATTCAGGGCAAATATCAGTGCCGACCAGGTAGAGTGGCTGCTCTTGCACCAAGCGAATCAGCGCATTCTCGATGCTGTTGCCCAGCGATTGAAGATTCCACCTCACAAGGTCATCAGCAATATGGCTTATCACGGCAATACCTCGGCTGCTTCTATCCCCATCGCCCTAGATGAATGGGTGCGGCAGGGCAAAATTCAAGCGGGTGAGATTATTGCGACCTCTGGCTTTGGTGCTGGACTGACTTGGGGTGCGGCTATCTTCCAGTGGGGTAGGTGAGAAGAGTTTTGTAGGGGCGGGTTTAGCAGATATCTTTTGCCTCTAACCAATAACCTTTGTCCAAAACCCGACTCCAAAAAATTTGCCTGGGTGAGGGCGGGTTTTGATTGTTAAGTTATCTTTTGGTTTCAAGGATTCTTGACATTTCTCGGCGTTATCGTAGTCAGCCCTTTGAGCGGGTATTTCTGCCTGAATAACTCAAGGGTGATGCGATCGCATAGCTTATGAATACCATGTATCGCTTCTTTCTCTTCAAGGGCAACAATTTTGTAGGACCCTGGGCGCTCGCGCCTCACCATTCCAGAGGTTCCTGTGCTATGACTGTATAAAAACTGGCTCCAATCTTCCGTCCTCAGTTATGCCCCAGGACTTCTCCGGTCAAACTCTCCGAGGTCGTTCTTTCAAAGGTCTTGACCTCACGGGTGCTAACTTCAGCCATGCTGATATCCGAGGCGCAAATTTCACTAATGCCACGCTTATCGGTGCCAACTTCAGTCACGCCAAAACTGGGCTGCCTCGGTCGTGGGCAACTTTCCTAGTAATCGTCTCATTAGCGCTATCAGCAATATCAGGATTTGCTTCGGCTCTTGTAGGGGTTCTTGTATCAGGTTTGTTTACTGTTAGCCACATCAAAGAATACAACACTAATCATGGTGTGGTCATCTTAGTAGTGCTTGTAGTCTTGTTTATTATCACCATTCACCAAGGTCTAGTGGCTGGGGGGGCGGCGGCGACTGTGGCGGCGACGACTGTGGCGGCGGCGACTGGAGATGGAACTGTGACTGTGACTGTAGCTGGGGCGGCGGCGGCGACTGTGGGTGTGGCTGTGACTGTGGGTGGGGCGGCGGCTGTGGGTGGTGCTATGGCTATGGCTATAGCTGCGGCTGTGACTGTGACTATGGCTATGGCTATAGCTGCGGCTGTGACTGTGACTATGGCTGGGGCTGTGACTATGGCTATGGCTATGGCTATAGCTGTGGCTGTGCTGAGTATATACATTGCTTGGCGTGCCCTAGCTGAAGATGAGAAATATGCCTTTGTTCGTACCAGTGCTATTGACTTTGCAAATACAGGTGGCACCACTAGCTTTCGTAAAGCTGATTTAACCGATGCTGACTTCACTCAGGCAACCCTCAGAAGCACTAATTTCAAAAGGGCTATTCTCACCCGTACTCGCTGGTATAAAGCAAAAAAACTTGACCTTGCTAGAGTCGATAATTCTATCCTCGCTAAAGCTTCTGTAAGAGATTTATTAGTCAGTGGCAATGGTTACAAAAAATCCTATATAGGTGAAAATCTCAAAGGAGCCAACCTTACTGGCTCAAATCTTAGCGAGGCGAATCTCAAGGAAGCCGATATCAGTGAAGCTACCTTACAGAGAGCCAATTTAGAGGGGGCAAACCTGACGAAAACTCAGGCTATTGGCACAGATTTTACAGATGCTTATTTAACGGGTGCTTGCCTAGAAGCGTGGAATATTGACAGTACAACCCAGCTGGATCACGTCGATTGTCGATATATTTATCTTCTAGAGCATCCTCAGGCAAAAACAGATGATCGAGAGCGTCGTCCCAGTAGTGGTCACTTTGCCCCAGGGGAATTTACCAAGCTGTTTCAGGAAGTTTTAAATACCATCGATCTAATTTTTCGCAACGGCATCGACTGGAAAGCCTTTATCGCCTCCTTCGAAAAGCTGCAAATTGATAATGAAGGCATCCCTCTGGAAATCCAGGGAATTGAAAATAAAGGGGATGGCGTTGTAGTCGTTCGGGTCAGTGTTCCTCCAGAAACAAATAAAGCCAAAATTCCTAGTGAGTTTATGCAAAACTATGAACTAGCACTGAAAGCTGTAGAAGAAAAATATAAAGCAGAATTAAAAGGTAAAGATGATCTGCTGGCCAGAGATGGCCAGCAAAATGCAAATCTGTGGTTATTGGCTAACAAATTAGCTGAAAAGCCTGCTACCTTTGAAGTTAAAGCCACAGCAGAGAGTAAAGCTATGAGTGATAGTAGTGACCAAAGCCGTAATATTAAAATTGGTGATATTAAGCGAGGAGATGTCACGGGTCTTTTTTTAGGTGATAACGCTAATATCAGCGGTACAGTTGCCAACACCATCAGCCAACTACCGAGTTCCCCTCAACCTGATAAGCTTGGAATCAAAGAATTATTGACTCAACTGAAAGAAGCAATTGAGGCTGACACTAACTTAACAGAAGAGGATAAGGCTGAGGCATTAGAACAGGTGAAAGCCTTGGCAGAAGCCGGGAAAAATCCTCAAGAAGGGGCAATGCAAAAAGCTTCAAAAACGGCTATCAAGATTTTGAAAGGCACCGTTGCTGGGTTACCCAGTGCCGCTACATTGGTTGAAGCGTCTAACAAGCTATTACCTGCGATCGCATCTTTCTTAGGGTTAGCCTAACGTCTTGGCTTGTTGGCTGTTTGTTATTTGAGAACCATCTTGATTCTTGGGATAAGTTTGTCTCGAAATACAAACAACCAACAACACCTAACAAACAACCAGAAGCTTTAATGTGCCGACACGGCAGCTTCCAAACCTAACTGACTCATCAACCTATCAATGTCGAAGTGTTGATCCATCAGCTGCTGGATACACTTTACCTTGACGGGTTCGTGGAGGCGCACCTGACCAAAGGCATTGTCAATAATTTCCACCGTAGTGAGCGTGTCCAAGTCAACCGACAGAACGGGGATTTCTAACTCTTCGGCGCGGGTGAGGATAAAGGGTTGCGGTGGCAAGTGACCTGTGAGGATTAGGCACTGGGTTGAGGTTTCTAGCGCTGCCATCTGAATGTCTGCGCGATCGCCTCCAGTCACCACCGCCATATTTCTTCTCTTGCGGAAATACTTTAGTGCAGAGTTAACATTCATCGCCCCAATTGTCAAGCTCTCCACCATCAAGTCCAACCGCTCAGAACAGCAAAGAACCTCCGCTTGCAACTGATGTGCTAGTTCCCGAACGCTGACGCTTCGCAACAGATCACTTTTAGGCCACATTCCTAATACCGGAATTGCTTGTTGTTCCAGAAAAGGCCGCAGCGTTGATTCTGCCATCGACAGTTGTTCGGCGGGAATATCGTTAATCAAAATCCCCACCAAGTACTCACCCAGCTGTTGTTTAGCTGATAACAGGGCTTCTACCAGTAAAACCGAGTCAAAGCGAGCCACCAGCAGGACAGGAGCATCAATTGCTTGAGCAACTTCCAACAACGACAAGTTAAACAGGCTTCCCTCACTGAGATTTCCGGGTCCCTCCAACAACATTAAATCGCCGGTCGGTTGTTGTAAATACTGCTTGAGAGATTGACGGTAATCGGTTGAGTCATCTCCCTGTAAGCGTTTTTGAATCGTCTCGGCGTCCAGAGACAGCAGAGGGGGTCGCACCCGCTTTTCCGGCAAGTTGAGTATTTCCCTCATAAACCGGACATCTTCTTCCATCCCATCCGGTTGATCGGCACTCAAACAGGTTCCCAGTGGTTTACCATAGGCGACATCCAAACCTTTTTCTTGCAGCTGATGGGCAACTCCCAGGATTGTCGCTGATTTACCACTGTAAGATTTTGTTGACCCAATCAGCAAATACTTAGCGGATTTTGCCACCCCTTCCTTCACTCCTATAATTTTCAACTTGTGCTTACTCGTCAATTCGTAGCAGCTTTCGATAGAACGCCTGGGAAAAATCCGTTAGGCGCGCCCGTTTGAAATTCTGAATTACATCGATTAAGTAATTCATGAACTCAGAATTTGCCATAGTAACTTCGTAACTCAGCTCCGCGTTCCCATCAAACTGTAACCGGCAACGGGTCAGTTCAGAAGGAAGCTTGGAGACAAACCAACTCGCCACAAAGGGAATGCTCTCGCCGCCTTCAATCCGGCGCTGACCTTCTAAAGAACCCTGTTGGTACAGGCTAATGGCAAAGGGTAACATATTGCGCTTGGCACCCTGGTAGTAAGGCAGATACACGCCGACAGCTGCTTTGTCGGCAGGTTGTAGTTTTTCGATAGACATAAATGAATTCTCCTCAATTTCCGTTGATGAGAGGGGGTAGGCTATCCCTAGTGGTCAAGTTCAGTCACAATAAACGGATTATGCTGAGGTTGTCGATTTTGTAATACTATTCCTCTTTTTAGATTTTATGCTGTCTCTTCCTCTTTTTGAGGGGGAGTGGGGCTTGTCCCAAAAACTCCTAATGAGTGATGACTACTTTGTCAACCCGCTCTTGATGATGTTGTAGAATCCGCTGTCAATGCCTCTGGATCGATCAGTGCTGTAGTCAAATCCATACGACGACTGAACAGTTTGAAGTAAGTTGTGACACACAACTCCTTAATTGGATAAGCCAAAAAGGTCAACGGGTTAATCGTCACGATGATGTTGCGTACATCACGAGTAGCCAAATTTACAATTTGCTTTGCCACCTTATCAGCCGACATCACCCCAATCGGATTGAGATTACTTTTAAACGGACCGAGAATCAGCTTGCGAACCACACAGGGCGCATCGAGACGCCGTAGGGTAACCAAGTCTCCCAGCGTGCGTTTGCTGAGTTCGTAAAGGGGACTCAAAGCAGGACTGACTTCCGCTTCCGAGGTATTGACCCAAACTTCTTTACGAGCTACATCTTCGTTAGTGCGAACAGTGGTAAAAAAGAGTTCTAGCAGCCGCCAACTAGAAAACGTGTTGATTTCATAGGATTGGGCGATCGCTTCGGCTGTTCTAGCTGCATGTACATTAATTCCGTGATTGAGGATCAGAATATCCACCTTTTCCAGGTGTCCCGCTAATTCGGGCTCTTTTCCCACTTGCCAGATGATTGTCTTTACTGGCAGGCTATCACCATTCACACTTAAGGTAATAGTCTGCTCCTTAGAAGTCAGAGCCATTACTTTCGCCCCACGGGCATGGAGAGTGGCAAGAAGCGATCGCCCCAGGGTTCCGGATGCCCCCGTCACAGCAATAGTTTTGCCTTTTAGCGAGAGAGCTGTCCCCATAAGCTTATCCACCAACGTCAACGTACCGCAATAGTAAGCCTTTTGGTTATCAAAGTGATGCCGCCAGTGGTATGGACGATTCACACTCCAGGATGAGGGTGGGGTGAGAAAGGGACCAGAGCGATGGGTTAAATCTGTTAGTTCATCAGCCCAACTCAACCCACTACCACGAGCGATCGCACTGAGCAAGAAACTCAGAGTGTAGAGAGAACCTGCCAATGCAGGCAGTTGCTGCTCCGGCGCAACCGTGTGAGATACGACCCACACCAACAAACTCAACAGCAGCATAACTAAGCATTCTGGCACATCATTACGCCATTGAGCCTGCCGATAAATCGTGTCACTGACTACAGTTAAATCTGGACGGAAAACGCGATGATGCCACGCATGTAAGCGATACAGGGGAGGCCAATAATGGGACACAACATGGTAAAAGTCTCGCACCAGTTCTACCCACAGGACAGAACCCAGGCCCCAAGCTACCGTCGCTATCCAAGAAGTCACCATACGCAAATCCCATACACCTTTAAGTTTAATTGTCAAAAAATGAATTAAGTACCAAGTCCTATAAAATCAGCATTCTAAGCGGAAGTTGTAGCATTGGAGCAATAACTAAAGCCATTCCCTCAGCTGAGTGACCTGTTGCTTAGTGGGTTGGAGGTGGTACGGGTAGGAGATTTGCATGATTATAATCATACCGAACCCTTGTAAAAGCAAACGTGAGAGACAAGTCCACATCACGCCCGGTTTCAGACCTTAAAGCACATTTAGTGCTAACAACCCAAATAAGTAGGTGGTATGATGATGCCGACCCAGTAGTGTTTTTGCACAACTTTGCGAAAAAACCAAGGGGCTATTGTTAAATAAAGGAGCCGCGATCGCACCTGATCTGTTCTGGAAGCGGCCAATACATCGGTTAAGGGTAAGGGCGCATACAACAGTTAGAGAAGGGTAGCGCCAAATTTCCCCCGATCTTCGGAATAAAGATTCCAACTACTGAAGCATTATCTTGAACCACGGCGACCAGCTAGGGGTTTAACTCTATGTCCATTAAAGGTTCCCTAACAGACGTTTCCCTACTAGAAATTTTTCAGTTAATCCAGAACGGACGGAAAACTGGCTTGCTGAAGCTTAGTGCTTTTCCAGAGATCCCAACCACGCCACCTTCCGTTCACTATCTCTGGGTGGAGCAAGGTAGTCTTGTGGGAGCAGCTAACCGATTAGACCAGCAAGGTTTAGTGAATCTAATTGCTCAATACCCGTGGGTCAGCGATCGCGTTGTTACAAAGCTTGCTCAGTTTTGCCCAACCGATAAACCGCTGGGGTTGTACCTGAAAAATCAAGGGGCTTTACAAGCAGAACAATTGGAACACATCTTTCAGGTTCAGGTAGCGCAGTCATTATGTGCCTTGTTTCAACTCAAGGATGCTCAGTTCAAATTTGACCAGAATGTGCCAATACCCATGCAAGAAATGACTGGTTTGAGTGTACCCCCCACAGTCCTAAAGGCGATGTTGCAAAAACTAATTTGGTTGGAAAAACTTTTTGAGGCAAAAAAGCTTCGCGCCGAAAGAACTGGAGCATCTAGCAACTGCGATAATTTTTGTCATCAATTGGGCTTAATTCTCGATATCGCCTTTTTCCACTCCCTAAATTTCTCGTTGCTTGACACAAAGAATAGCTTTAGCAAGCTTTCCCAAGTTTTTGACTTGTGCGATCGCCCCTACGACTTGCCCAAATCTCGAAAAGCTCAAGCTATTTGCTGTCAAGGGAAATAAACTCAGCCAGTGGCAGTCCCTCTCACCCCCGATAATCAAGATCCTCGGACAGGAAGCGACGAGTCCGGAACTAGGAATCAGTAACGGCGGACTGGGAGCGAATAACATTGCCCAAAACAGCTGTTCTCAATCCCCAATCACTAATTCCCCGTCGCAATTCCGCAAGCTCGTCTCCTCTAGGGGCGGATACTTGAGCACCCTCAAACTCAAAATCCTGCGGGGTGTACTCCAGTCCTAGCAGTTTGCAAGTGGGGTCAACGCTGCTAAGAATCCAAAGCACCACGGAGGCACAGTGGTCTTGGATAGCTTGCCGGTGAGCTTCTTTTTTGCTAGCCGTTTCAAGGTGTAAATACTTGGATGAGCCATCAGCGAACTCGCAGAAAGCATGGAATAGCATATTCTTAGTTGTTAAGTAATGTTACTTAATTAAGATTAACGATATTCTTTTCTGTGGTAGAGCCTTGACTGTAATCGCGTCCATTGAATTTATATATAAGAATCATTACTTTTTTGTTAGTTGCTACGGACAGCGAAGGTGAGCGATAATCAGCCGAAACTGTCCGTAGGAATATATATAACCTGCGGCTCGATCGATTAGCAGCACGCTCTCACTGGCGCTGGAGCTTGACTCCAGGCTATTCCTTTGATCTCTGCTGCCGATATGGCTTAATTATTTTTTTAGAAACAGGCTTTAAGATAAACGGGGGCGCAGTCCGTAATGCCGGTAATGCCAGTAATCCCGTAGGATCTTGTCGTGGTCAAAGCAGAGTTCAACAGGGATTTCCCAAGCGTGAAAAATTCCCAGATTTTTAGCGTCATCAGCTGCTTGGGGTTCGCCTGTTGCTGTTGCAATAAACACAATGCTGAGAGTGTGCTTACGGGGGTCGCGCCGGGGGTCTGAATACACATGGAACTGTTCTATTAGTTCGACCTGCAAACTAATTTCTTCTTGAGCTTCCCGCACAGCAGATGTTTCTACTGACTCGCCGTAATCAACAAAACCACCGGGAATTGCCCAGCCGAGGGGTGGATTTTGGCGTTCAATCAAAATAATCGGTCGATGGGGCCGGTCTATTAATTCAATGATGATATCGACAGTGGGAACAGGATTTCGGTAGGTCACAAGCTAAGCCAATAAATTTTATTTATTATTGCGATCGCGCAGCGTATTCCTCAAAGCTGGTGACGCTCACAAGCTCTCTACCGCGAGAGCGATCGCTCTCAGCATAGATCAGCGGCGAAGGTGAAATCTAGCCCTAACTAGCGCTTGAGGTTCCCAGTGTTAACCTGACTTGGGATTGATTTTCAACCCGTCCGTAGCGTGATAATCTCGGTAAGACTTGCTTCCTCTCTATAATTCCTTATGGCATTTCCCAGATCTAGTGGTATTTTGCTGCACCCTACTTCCCTTCCCAGTCGCTTTGGTATTGGCGAATTGGGATTAGAAGCCTATCGCTTCATTGATTTTTTGGTAGAGAGTTCCCAACAGCTTTGGCAGGTGTTACCACTAGGGCCAACTGGGTATGGCAATTCTCCCTATGCCTCCTTTTCAGCATTGGCAGGAAACCCACTGCTGATTAGCCTGGAACAGCTGCAAGATCAGGGGCTATTAACGGAAGAGGACTTTGCTACATTGCCAGAGTTTCCCGTTGAAAAGGTGGATTTTGAGCAGGTGATAAAAACCAAAATGCCCCTGCTCGCCCAAGCCTATGAAAACTTTAAAGCTAAGGCGTCGCTGGTGCAGCAAAAGGAATTTACGGCATTTTGTGACACCAAGGCTTATTGGCTGAATGACTATGCCTTGTTCATGGCGATTAGGGAAGCTCATGAAGGTGCTAGCTGGCATACCTGGGAGCGGAATATTGCAAAATCGCAACCGGAGGTGCTACAGCAGTGGAAAGAGCGGCTGGAGAGTGAAATTCTATTCCACAAATACTTGCAGTTTGAGTTTTTCCGTCAGTGGTCAAAGTTAAAGCAGTATGCGAATGCAGAGGGGATTCAGATTATTGGCGATATTCCGATTTATGTCGCTCATGATAGTGCCGATGTCTGGGGCCATCCAGAAATCTTTTGCCTAGATGAAGAAACAGGCGAACCGTCGCTCATGGCGGGTGTTCCCCCCGATTACTTCAGCGAAACGGGTCAACTCTGGGGCAACCCCGTCTACAACTGGGAGAAGTTGCAGCAGGACAATTTTAGCTGGTGGGTGCAGCGCTTCGCGTCCCTGTTGGAGTACGTGGATATCATTCGGATTGACCACTTCAGAGGGTTTGAGGCTTACTGGGCGGTTGAGAAAGGGGAAACCACTGCCATTAATGGAGAGTGGATTAAGGCACCGGGAGAAGAATTTTTTCAGGTACTCAACGACAAGTTAGGCAAGTTGCCGATTATGGCTGAGGATTTGGGAATAATTACGCCAGAGGTAGAGGCGCTGCGCGATCGCTTCGACTTTCCCGGCATGAAGATTTTGCATTTTGCCTTTGGTGGGGGACCGGATAATCCTTATTTGCCTTTTATCTATCCGCGTAACTGTGTCGCTTACACCGGCACTCATGATAACAACACAACGGTGGGCTGGTTCAATCAGATCTCAGACTGGGAAAAAGCGAACGTTGTAAGGTACTTAGGTACTCTGGGTTCAGATGGCATCCATTGGGATTTGATTCGCCTTGCGCTCAGTAGTGTAGCTAACCAAGCGATTATTCCAATGCAAGATCTTTTAGGTTTGGGTGGGGAGGCCCAGATGAACTTTCCAAGCAAAGCAGAAGGTAACTGGGGATGGCGGTACCATCCAGACGCTTTGACAGACGAATTACGCGATCGCCTCAAGACTCTAACTCATACTTACGGTCGTTCCCCAATCAGTTCTTAGTTGTTGGTTGTTAGTTTCTCGTTGTTAAACTGAAGTCGTAACGTACTCCCCGCGCTGCTCTAGACGGACAGCGCTGGAAGTACGCAATTTTACTAACTAACTCAAGGACTTACGCAATATCTAGCGGTTAGCCCCCCAACATTGGGGGGTTAGGAGACAAGTGCATAAGTCCTGAACTCACCTAAGAGCTAGGGTTGGCGGCAAAAGTAACTTCCTGAACTTCTCCAGGGGCACCCATCTGTTTTGCCGTTTGGTCATTAAACTCAACCAGGACGCCTCCTGCATTGCCAGCCCGAACGATTAGTGTTTTATCAGCAACCCAAGTGCGCTGTGTTCCTTCTGGTAAAACGCCTTCAAATTCTGTCTTCCCATCTGCGACTACCCGAATCCAAGACTGAGACTTGAGGGTGACACCCACTTGCACCGGCTTTCCATCTTGAGCGCGCTGCGTCACCTCAGTGGGTTTGGTTAAGTCTAACTTCTGTGGGGAGTTCCTAGTGGCCAAATTGTTCGGTGCTGGTAACTGTTGTGCTTGCTGCGGGTAGTCTTCGACTTTAATGACTTGTATCGCCGAACGGCTAACCAGGAAAGATAAGCCATTCACCGCGCCAATCACCAGAAACACATAGAGCAAGTAAAGATGAATCGGTCGCAGTTGAGCGGCTGGCAAGTGCCGCCAGGAAGGCTTGATAAACTGTATACCCGACCCGGTGGGAAAAGCACTGGCGAATTCTGCCCCGTTTAGACCCAGCGCCTCAGCAAAGCGCTTGATAAACCCTTTAATGTAAACGGGTTCTGGCAATTGATCGAGCCTGCCTTCTTCAATGGCATTTAACAGTCGTGCCTGAATCCGGGTTTGAGCCGCAACTTCCTCTATGGGGATGGACTGTTCGGTGCGGAACTGGCGGAGGCGAGACCCCAGTTCTTCCAGCTTCTCGACTTGTTCCTGCTGAAAATTAAGTTTATTCTCCTTCATATACTGTACTCCTTGATGTCTGCTGGCACGTCTACTGATGTTAGGTGGACTCGGTGGTGGAGGAAGCGAATTTCAAAATCTTTAAGATAACGGTAGTGACCACTGGGTAGTACCGGCTCACCTGACAGTTGTAATTGAATCGGACCAATTGCAGTGCGGTGCAGATGAATCACTGGATAGCTTAGCAGTTCGGCGACTCGGCGAATTTGCCGATTTCTCCCCTCTGTCAACACAATTTCCAAAAGTGTTTCCTTTAACCCGCGCTCAAGTACCTGGACTTGAGCCGGTAAGGTTTTTTTTCCCAAGAGGTCAACACCCTGACGCCAAATTTGTAGCACTGATTCAGGGGGATGACCTTGCACCCAAACGTGATAAGTCTTAGAAACGTGATGACGAGGATGGGTGAGGTGAAACGTCAGTTCCCCGTCATTGGTGAGAAGTAATGCACCTGTGGAGTCTGCATCCAGGCGTCCAACAGGATGAATTCCCTGACCTCTGGAGAGTGTGTTCGGTAGTAAATCAAAAATTGTAGGACGCTTTCTGGAATCACGGCAAGTGGAAAGTACTCCAAGGGGCTTGTTCAATAAAAGATAAATAGATTGAGGGCGGTTGCTTGCTTTTACAGCTCTGCCATCGACCTCGATTAAGTCTGTTTCTGGATTGGCTTTTTGTCCGAGATTCACCACGGTGCCATTGAGCCGAACCCGTCCGGCTAAGATCATCGTCTCAGCTTGACGCCGTGAGGCAATACCCCACTGTGAAAGAATTTTTTGTACCCTTTCCTCCATGATCCGACTACTGTATGAGTTTTTTCATCTAGAGAAGAGCGATGGGCTGGGCGGACTACTTAGCACAACGGGCAACTCCTAAAGGGAAAGGGTTCTCCGTTGGCGTTAGCCTTCGCATGAAGGAGTAGGAGTACGCCTACGCCTGACACCACCTTGACTAGACTATGTACAAATATTACAAGAATGTGGTTAACTTCAAGTGTTCAGCTTTTGGGTATGAGAACAGCTCACCTTGGGGGCCCAACAGCTGCCCATCTCAAGAGGCTTAGAGCGTACTTCTTTTTGAGGTGCTATGGACGTTGAAACTGAAAAAGCCTTGAAGTTCAAAAAAAGCCGAATTATCAGCAAAGTTTTGTCCCCAGCGCTGCGGCTGTGGTTACGATCGCAAGTTGAGCGAATTGAAGCTTTGCAGTTCAATATCGTTGGGAGCGATCGCGAAATCCTCACCGGCCACATTCCCAGCGTCTCCATAGCGGCAAGCGGCGCGGTCTATCAAGGACTACATTTTAGCAAAATTCAGCTAGAAGGTACCAGCATTCACGTCAACCTCAGTCAAGTACTCAAGGGCAAACCCCTGCGCCTTTTAGAACCCGTGCCAGTTGTTGGTCAGCTGCTACTCCAGGAAAAAGACCTTCAAGCATCCCTTCAGGCACCTTTGTTATCTAACGCTGTGACCGAGTTTTTGGGTGCATTGCTCACATCCGATGCAATAACAAACTTAGATAACGACTTAAAAAACCGACAATTCAGCTTCAGCTGGCAACAGATTGCTATTGATACAGATCAGCTGACGCTAAGTGGTACTCTTCTAGACGGCGGTCTTGGAACAACGCCTATAGTGATTCGCGCCGGTCTCCAACTGGCGTCGCCTCATGACCTACTACTAAACCCATTCCAGATTCAAATGTCACCCGCTTCAGGGCCAAGAAACTTAGATGGCTTCCAGGTAGATTTAGGTTCAGACGTTGATCTTCAGGAACTCACTCTGACTCCAGGAGAACTCATGTGTCGTGGACGTCTGAAAGTGATTCCTTGAACGCCCCCTTACCTGGGGTCACACCAAGCCAGAACGCAGAGCCACAACCGCTGCCTGAACTCGGTCATCAACTGCTAGCTTGTTCATAATCCCTCGGACATGGGTCTTGACGGTGTTGGCGCTGAGGTAAAGTGCTGAGGCAATCTCCGGATTGCTATAGCCTTCGACAATCAGTTTTAAGACTTCCATCTCCCGTTGTGACAAATTGGCGACATTGCCGGTGGGGGAAGGTGGAGAGAGATGCTTGAGAACTTGACGACCAATCTGAGGGTCAAGATAAGTGGCTCCTTCAGCAGCAGCAGCGATCGCCTTTAGCAACCGATCCACACTCGCCCCTTTAATGCAGTAGGCATCCGCACCACTAGAAAGCGACGCAATAATTTCCCGATCAGTAGTATGGGATGTCAGCATTACAACTCTCACATGGGGAAGGGCCTCCTTTATTTGCTGGGTGGCGGCAATACCATCTAAACGCGGCAGACCAATGTCCATCACTACCAGATCGGGATTCAATTGCTTTGCCGCTTCGACGCCCATGTACCCATCTTCTGCCTGTCCCACAATTGTAATTTGGGGATAAGCGCTTAACGACTGCTCTAAACCCAACTGCATCATTGGGTCATCTTCCACTATCAAAACCCGCAAGGCTGGGGCATCAGTCGGTAAATTTAGAGGGGGAGGCGTTCCGGATGGCATGGAGCGTGCAAAAGCAGTGGGAGCGAATCATCGTATTTTACAGTGGTCGAGCCAGAAAACCCACGCGATCTTAAGGGAGGATTGCCCCTACAAACTCATTTCCAAGCGGCTAATGTAAAGCAATGTAACAATTATGCTGTCATGCTGGGTTAATGTCTTGACAGCTGCTGGCTAACCCGATAACGTTGTTTAACATACCCGGGTAAAACAATTGAAAGTATATGGAAGACAAACAAAAGGTTACGTTGTATCTCCCACCAGGACTCCACCGCAAGCTCAAAATTCGAGCAGCTGTTGACTCAGACTCAATGTCGGCAATGGTTGAGAGAGCAATCGTCTTCTATCTGGGCCACCCGGAGGTGGTTGATGAGGTAGAGGCATCCTATGGAAAAACCCATCAGGTGCATACCTGTCCTGTATGTAAGACTTCCGTAGTGATGAAAGGTGGGGAAATGGTTTCCCTGAATAATCAGCTTAGTATTCTGGCTGAAGATCTTCCGGTAGAAAAGGTGCGAGAAGGAGTAAATTCCCGTACCAACTCTCAGGGAGAAGAGGAATTAGTTCCCTGTTGATCTTGGAAATAGAAGAGTTAACTGTGTTGCTCTTTTGATGATGTTTGGGCTGTGGTTGCGCCGTCTCTAGTTAGGTCGATAGTCATGCAAGAAGAGATCAGTATTCTCATTCAAGCTCAATATCCTCTAATCTACCTCGTGACTTCCGAGGAAGAGCGGACTGAGAGGGCAATATCCATGATTGCACAAGCGAAGTCCCAGCAACGTCGTGTTTTTGTATGGACTGTCACCCACGGAATTGTTGAGTATGGTCAATCACGCCACATCACTCAGCACAACACCGTTTCTTCAGAGGCGGCACTGCAATGGGTTATTCAGCAGAAAGAAGCCGGTATTTATATCTTTAAAGACTTACATCCCTTTATTGATTCGCCAGTAACAACCCGATGGTTGCGGGATGCGATCGCTAGCTTCAAGGGTACACAGAAAACGATTATTCTAATGTCCCCAGTGCAGACAGTGCCGATTGAGCTAGAAAAGGAAGTGGTGGTTCTCGACTACCCCTTGCCAGACCTTACAGAATTGAATCAAGTGCTATCTCATCAACTCGAGCAAACCAAAACCCGTCGCACTAGTACAGAAACACGGGAAAAGCTCCTGAAAGCAGCATTGGGCTTGACCCACGATGAGGCAGAGAAAGTTTATCGCAAAGCTCAAGTCAAAGCGGGTCGTCTCACTGAAGCCGAAGTTGATATTGTTCTTTCTGAAAAGAAGCAGCTAATTCGCCGCAATGGTATTTTAGAGTACATTGAAGAAGATGAAACCATTGATTCGGTTGGGGGTTTAGAAGAGCTGAAGCGTTGGCTTAAACAGCGCTCCAACGCTTTTACCGAAAGGGCGAGAGAATATGGTTTGCCCCAACCAAAAGGGATGTTAATCTTGGGTGTTCCTGGGTGTGGTAAATCTCTAATTGCTAAAACCACATCTCGCCTCTGGGGTCTGCCATTGCTGCGCCTTGATATGGGTCGGGTCTATGATGGTTCAATGGTGGGGCGTTCAGAAGCCAATTTACGCAACGCCCTCAAAACAGCTGAATCAATTTCTCCAGCCATCCTCTTCATTGATGAGCTAGATAAGTCTTTTGCTGGTACCAGTGGTTCTTCTGATTCGGATGGGGGTACTTCAAGCCGCATTTTTGGTTCCTTCCTCACCTGGATGCAAGAGAAGACCTCACCCGTGTTTGTAATGGCGACAGCTAACCGAGTTGAACGCCTACCTGGAGAGTTCCTCCGCAAAGGTCGTTTTGACGAGATCTTCTTTGTAGATTTACCGACACCGGAAGAACGCCAGCAAATCTTTAACATTCATCTGAGTAAGCGTCGTCGAGATATTGCTCGCTTCGATATTGAGCAATTAGCAAAGGTCTCCGATGGGTTTTCTGGAGCAGAAATTGAGCAAGCACTCATTGCCGCCATGTACGAGGCATTTGCTCAAGACCGGGAATTCACCCAACTGGACATCATTGCGGCAATCAAAGCAACTCTGCCGCTTTCTCGGACAATGACAGAGCAGGTAACAGCCCTGAGGGACTGGGCTAGGCAGCGCGCGCGACCTGCTGCATCCTCCGTTGCTGAATATCAGCGAATGGAGTTTTAAAAGGCTTTCTCCTGCTCCCAACAGGAGTAAAGGCTAGCAAATTCTTGCTAGCAGTTTGACAAAAAAGCCGCATCCTAGAAAAAGCGGCTTAATCACAAAAGCAAAACGCTACGTTGTCGTTTCTCTTCTATACTCTACTGGAGGAAATCCAAATGTCTCACTTTAGCACTCTGCGGACCAAAATCACCGACGCCGAAATCCTGAAGGCTTCTCTCCGTGACCTGGGTATCTCCGTCAAGTCGGAAGCTGATGTTCGTGGCTACAACGGTCAGCGGGTTCGTGCCGACCTCGTTGCTGTTCTCGAAGGCGAGTATGATCTTGGCTGGTCTCGCAATAGTGATGGTTCCTTTGACCTGATTGCTGACCTTTGGGGCGTTGCTAAGAAGCACAACCAAACCGAACTGATCAACTCGATCAACCAGAAGTATGCAGTCAACAAGACTTTGGCAGAAGTCAAGCAGCGCGGCTTGCAAAATGCCAACGTTAAACTTGTGTTGCAGAAGTAGTCTATATAGGCGTTCCCAAGCTCACGGGTTGACCAGTATTAGGTTAACCCGTTTTTTTGTGCTTAATCGCTTACGGTTCGCTTGTTTTTTTTGAGGTTAGAGCAATTTGACGAGAGGGGTAGAGGAAGCGCGCGCGCCCGACTCATTCGCCATTAGACCTCTTGCTCTCATTCGATTTTTGCCCCCCTAGCCCCCCAATTCTGGGGGGAACCTGAATTCAAAGTCCCCCAAAATTGGGGGATTTAGGGGGCTTCTCAGGATTTATGCAAGAGGTCTATTTCTTAAACCTGGACTTATGCAAGAGGTCTATTTTCTACCGCGCCCAGAGCTTTGAGCGTGGCTTGCTGTGCTTGGGTTAAACCTGTAACCCCAGTAATGTTCATCCCTTCGTAGAGTCCGGGTGCTTTGAGTATTTTTAGGCACTCACCCGTTTTAGCATCCCACAACCTCACTGTTTGGTCAGCACTACCACTTGCTAGAGTTTGACCATCTGGACTAAAACTGACTGAGTAGATTTCACGGGTATGTCCGGTGAGGGTTCTGATACATCGTCCTGTGCTAACATCCCACAACTTCACTGTTTGATCATAACTACTACTCACCAAGGTTTTTCCGTCTGGGCTAAAGGCAACTGACCATACCCAACTGGTATGCTCAATCAATGTTTTGATGCAGTTCCCAGTAATGACATCCCACAACTTCACCGTTTGATCAGCACCAGCACTGACTATGATTTGACCATTCGGGCTAAAGGCAACCGAACATACTTCATTTGTATGTCCAGTGAATGTTCTTAAGCAGCTGCCAGTGCTGACATCCCATAGTTTGACCGAACCGTCAAAGCTGCTACTCGCCAGGGTTTTGCCGCAAGGACTGAACGTGAGTAAAAATATCGAATTGCTATGTTCGGTACAAGTTCGGAAACATTGACCTGTTTGACAATCCCAAAATCTAATAACATGGTCAAAACCGCTACTAGCTAGGGTTTGGTTATCTGGACTAAAGGCAACTGTAAGTACCCAATCAGTATGTCCAGCGAACGTTTTGATACACTTGCCCGTATTGACATCCCATAACTTCAGGGTTTTGTCACCACTCCCGCTAACGATTGTTTTACCATCCGGACTAAATGCGACGGCACAGACTGATTTAGTATGTCCCCTGAAGGTTCGGCAACTGCCAGTATTGACATCCCACAGTCTCACTGTAGGGTCAGAATTCCCACTAGCCAGGAGCTTACCGCAGGGACTGAAAGGCACTCCCACTACACCACTGCTATATCCGGTGCAAGTTTTGAAACATTTGCCTGTGTGACAATCCCAAAACCGAATTGTAAGGTCAAAACTACCACTCACGGCTATTTGACCATCTTGACTCAACGTAACAGACTCTACTCGATCACTATGTCCGATGAACGTTCTTACACAGCTACCCGTGCTGACATCCCACAACTTCACCGTTTTGTCAGTACTACCGCTTAATAGGGTTTTACCATCCGGACTAAAGGCGACTGATGCGACTCTATTGCTATGTCCCAGGCAAATTTTAACGCACTGACCATTAGGGATATCCCAAAGCCTAACACTGTGGTCAGCACTGCCACTAACGAGAGTTTGACCATCCGGACTGAAGGCAACTGAATAGACCGAATTCGTATGTCCATACAACGTCTTAAAGCACTTACCCTTGCGGATATCCCAAAGCTTGATAGTATTGTCAGCGCTACCACTGGCTACAGTTTGACCATCTGGACTAAAGGCAACTGAATAAATTTCACTCGTATGCCCGGTCAACGTTTTAATGCACTTATCATTATGGAGATGCCAAAACTTGAGTGTGCGATCGCCACTACCGCTTACTAGTGTTTGACCATCAGGATTGAATGCGACTGAGTACACCCCCATAGGATGTCTGGTGAACGTTCGCAGACAGATGCCAGTACGAACATCCCAAAGCTTCACCGTTGTGTCATAACTACCACTCACTAGAGTTTGACCATCTGGACTGAAACTAACTGACGTTACCCAGTTAGTGTGTCCCTGAAAGGTCAATAGTTGTTTACCCTGTCTCACTTGCCACAGGTGAATATTTCCATCGAAATCAGCCGTTGCTAAACATTTGCCATCTGGTGTCAGTGCTAGTGACGCAACATTACCCAACAGGTCAGAAAAAACCGATTGACGCAGGTCAGAATTGGCAAAATTGACATTGTGCAAGTTCATCCCCTGTAGGTTGGCTTGCCAAACAGTTAGACGGGAAAAGTCATAGTCACTTAAGTCTACGTGTAATTGGCGCAGCAGATTGATAATATTTCCGCTTACATATCCTGTCTGTTGTGGAGACTTTCCTCGCAGCAGATCGAGGATTTGAGCGAGGCAATGTTCAATCGTTTTGGGGTCGCCAAGACTTGCGATTAATCTATCAATCAATGGTTGAAGGATGAGGCGGATTTGAGTATCTCTAACATAATCTTTGGCCTGAGCCTTAACCAGAGCGTGACTCCTAAAAAGTTGAAAGTTAGCAGGTTGCTTAGGACTTTCAACCTTTACTCCTTGAATTTCTTCACAAATCCGCTCGATTAGTTGAGTACTCATGTACTCCATAACCACAGGTTGTTGGGTAAATCGAGCGTTGTTTTTTTCAATGAATGACCGACCTTGCAAAGAGGCTAGTGCCTGTAGGAGTTCGCTGGCTGATATGGGGGAGACAAAATCCTCTTGCAATTCCTCGAATAACACTGGCTCCCGATTAATCGCTAACCAGTACATAATCTCTTGTTCTAGTTGACTGAGGCGCTGAAACTGTCGCTCTAACAAATCACGAATATCATCAAAAAGAAACGTACCTTTATTTAAAATTTCTATGAAGTTAGAAAGATTGCTATCAAAATTATCTCTAACCGCAGAAGCTACTATCTTTAAAGCTAAAGGATTACCCGCATAGTGTGAAATCACCGAATTCCACTCATTTTCTGAACCTGTAAAATATCCTTTAGCTGAGAAAATTTTTCGTCCTTCGGCTTCTGGCAAACCCTTGAGTTGTAAGCAGCGAACGGGTAGGGTTTCGCCTTCTAATTCGGTTATTCCTTGTGGTTTTTCTCGCGTTGTCAGCACGACTGCGCTGTTATGGTGTGTTTCTCCAACACATTTGAGTAGCTGACCATATCCCTGATATCCGTCTTGATAGCGACCTGTGCGTGTTAGCGAAGCGACTCCATTGGAGTTAGCGTAGCTATCCCGCAGGGAATCGCCTGCTTGTAATATCGATTCAGCATTATCCAAAACCAGCAGACAGCGCGAGGAGCGTAAGTAATTTAGCAATCGCAAGATTCTGCCGTCGAGGTTAGTTGGCAAGACCCCCCCTTCGCCCCCCCTTACTAAGGGGGGGTGTTGGTTAGAGAGAAATTGAATCAGTTCTGCCAATATCTCTTCTGCTGGGGGTGCATTGCGAAGACTTCGCCAAATGACATATTCAAATCCTGATTGCAGCATTTGGGCAAGCTTGGCAGCTAAAGCTGTTTTGCCAATCCCACCCATCCCCAGCAGCACCACCAAACGGCAATTGTCCTGCACAATCCATTGTTCTAGAGTCGTCAGTTCGCTACTACGACCAAAAAAAAACGAACATCCGGTGCCTCGCCCCAATCTTGGTGTCTGTTTACAAGTGCTAGGGAGGATTTCACCTCTACAGGTTGGGATGGAACCCGATCGCCCAAGTCAGCGATCGCTCGCCAATCCAGCCCTAATTTCCCACAAATCTCCAGAAAAGTCGCATAATCAACGCTTTTTCCATTGAGGAACCTGCCGACAGTGGATAAAGCAAATCCTAGCTCTTCAGAGAAAGCTCTTTGGCTGCGAAAGCCATTGCCCTGGATGGCTAATTTGGCTTGCTGAATGCAGTCACTACGAACTTTGAGCGATCGTGGCATAGCCTATTCTCCGAAAGTTATGGAAATTCTAGCGTTGAAAGTCGGTAATAAGTCAGTACGTTCTCAGTCTCGA
>CBDTXL010000024.1:0-29491 GCA_965364435.1 uncultured bacterium | reverse complement strand
TTTTACCTTGCTAGCCTTCCCCCTTTTACGGTTTTGGCTAAACGATTCGCACTCGGTCTCTCCAGAGGCGTTTAACGTTCCCGTGTGCCCCACGGTACGGAGTCCTAGCTCAAGTATGTTGATTGCTGCATTCCAATCTCTATCCAGCACAAACCCACACTTGTTGCATCTGTGGGTTCTTTGGCTTAGCGACTTCTTGACCACTTCTCCACAGTTAGAGCAATTCTGGGAAGTATAGTGAGGTGGAACGGCAACCGTTACTACTCCAAACACTTTCCCGAAATACTCCAACCAATTTCGGAAGTTAGACCAAGCTGCATCTGAGATGGATTTAGACAGCTTTGTGTTTTTCACCATGTTACGCACCTTCAAGTCCTCATAGGCGACCAAGTCGTTAGACTGGACTACGCATAATGCCTTCTTCACGGCAAAATCTTTACGCTGTCTACTTACCTTGAGGTGCTTTTTACTTAGGCGTTTTCTTGCTTTGGCTCTATTCTTAGAGCCTTTTTGGGTGTGCGAAAACTTACGCTGAAGTTTCTTGAGAGCCTTCTCTGACTTTCTCAAGTGACGAGGGTTCTCTACAGTTTTACCGTCAGAGTCGGTGTAGAAATGAGTTAGTCCAACATCTAGGCCAATGGTCTTGTTTGTTGGCTCCCTCTTCTCTATCCGTTCCTGGTCAATGCAGAATTGAACGTAGTACCCGTCAGCTCTACGAACGATGCGAACTCTCTTTATCTGCTTTAACTGGTAGAAATGCAGATTACGAGTTCCCCACATCTTGAAACTACCTGCCTCGAATCCATCAATAAACGTGATGATTCTCCGGTCTTCTGATAGCTTCCAGCCCGTTGTCTTGTATTCAACAGAACCATGAGTTGTGTGTTTCTTGAATTTGGGAAAACCTTTCTTTCCCGGTTTCTTCTTTTTGCAATTGTCGTAGAACCGAGCAATTGCAGACCAAGTTCGCTCTGCCGACGCTTGTCTAGCCATTGAATTGAGCTTTCCAGCCCAAGGAAATTCTTTGGCTAAAACTGCACAGTAGGCGCTGAGTTCGTACCTCCCTATTCCCTTATTATCCATCCAGTATCTGAGACAGGAATTACGAACAAACAGGGCAGTACGAATGGCTTCGTCAACGCGCTCGTACTGTCCTGTTGTTCCTTCCAGTTTTGCCTCAAATACCCACATCTTTACGTTGAGATAGTGAATATAAACATCATAGCAGACAATAAATAAAAGCCGCCCTTCTAGGGCGGGGCTTTAGACCCAAAATTTCCGGTAAGGGGCAGTGGTAGTTTTGGGAGTATATAGCTTGCCAACCAAATAACGCTGTGCATCAAGGGGAATTACTAAGGGTTGGGATTGAAGCGTTGTTGGCCCAAAGACAATACCTAGAAGCAACCCGATACCCAATAGCAGCAGACTTAGGGTGAGTCCCAAATAGCGAGAGGAAGAGGAGATTGGCACAACAGTTCAATCGGTATGAATCGGATTGTCCCTGGGATTAACCAACCGCAGGAGCTTTTGCTTGATTTGGATATCGAACACTTCCCACTTCAGCTTGGCGTACTCAGCGTTGTCATTAAAGCTGCTCAAGAACCCCATCGGGATTTCAAAGCCTCCTGCCATCATCCGTCCACCGCCAAAGAAGCGTCCATTACTATCTTGACCAAAAGCTTCTTTGATAAACTCGTCGGGGTCGAGTGTCAGTTTGTTGGTTCTCAGGGAGCCAATCACAACTTCTACTTCTTCGTCTTCGTCGTGAACAATCCCGTAGACAACAGCGGTGTGGACGTTTTCTTCGGTGACTATAAAGTCAGCCGCTTGGGGGATGGCATCCCGGTCGTCGTAGCGTAAGTAGCCAACACCAGCGATGGAGAAGTTATTCTGCACCACGCGATTTTTCAGCGATCGCTCAATCACATCCATTACCCGACGCGATCGCGCTGTTTGCAGGACAGCATTCAGCAGTTGGGAGTCGTAGAAGCGACTGAGATACCCCGCGGCCATAAAATCTTCTTCCTGCGCCTGCATCAGTCGATTTGTATCTGATCGTAGACCATGCATCAAGGCAGTAGCGCATTTGACATGTTCGCTGATACTGTTGTCTAGCTTAAGCAACCCTGCCTGAAGGTACTGGGTTAAAATCGTTGCTGTGGCTCGCGCCTGAGGGCGAAGATCCGAGAATTCCGGCTTGAGGTCACCCTGTAGGCTATGATGATCGATGAGTACTGTGACAGGAATGTCTGCCTGCTTTACGAAGGGCATCAGCTGGCTTGTTGTTCCCTGATTATCAATCAGAACACAGCCCTGGTATATAGATAAATCGCGCTCCTTCAAGGTATGGACGCCCCAACGTTTTGCTGGTAAGTTTGTTAACTTAACCAAGGCGATGTTTTCCTGGTGAGAAAGGGTACCGGCATACACGATATCGCATTGGATGTTGTACTGCTGAGCAATCAGCTGGTATGCCCAAGCACTGGAGAGGGCATCGGGGTCAGGAAAATCTTGTATGACTACTAGCTGACGCTCAGAGCGGTGACGCTCTAAAGTTTGTCGTATCTCCCTTACTTTCGGCTCTGGTGATGCCTCCAACCACCGTTTCTCACGGGGGGAATTACCGCCGCTGCTACGACCATCTTTAGTGGACGCTTCCATTTCTTGAGATTCAAAGGCGATCGCTTCTGAGCTAGATGCAGCGTTACTGACTGAATTATTGAGAGGCGTGAGCGAGTTCGATGGCATGTCAGGTTGTGGTATTGTGCTTACTGATTTTGCCAGCACCCCACTAATCGCAAGTTCTTGATTCGGCTGGCGGTTGAATCTGTGCTCAACCAACCTTCATTTTCGCAAAACAACTAGTGAGCTAGACACTATCTGCCGGTCGAGTTTTCCGGCATACATAAGGAACGGTCAGCTTTTCTATCGTGCCACTCTATTCGACAGCAGAGGTGTTAAACGCCAATCACATACTTTCGCCACTCCTGATGCAGTCCCCCCTTTACGTGTTTGGCAACTTCAAAATGAAGACTGCTGTAAGGCTTACGGGGCTGATTCCGCAACGTCATATTCGCTTCTTTGGGGGTGCGGCTGCCTTTTTTGACATTGCAGCGCACACAGGCTGTGACAATGTTTTCCCAAGAATCCCCCCCGTGTCGAGAACGGGGAATCACATGATCTAGCGTTAAATCGTCACCCGTGTAACCGCAGTATTGACAGGAATGACCGTCACGGTGCAGTATATTACGGCGGGTAAGGGGAATTTCTTTATAAGGAACCCGGACGTAATGGCGAAGTCGAATTACCGTGGGGAGTGGGAAGTCTGAGTAGACGTATTTTCCATTGTGTTCAACTTGCTCCGCTTTCCCTTTGATCAACAAGACAACCGCCCGTCGCCAGTTGGTGATGTTGAGCGGTTCATAGGAGGCGTTTAACACCAGAACCTTGCCCATTTGTGATCGAAACTAAGAGAATATTTTCCCAGATAGTAGCACAGGTCTCTGTAGCTCGGTTGTTTGTTATTAAACAGTTAAAGGTTGGAAGGTTGCAGCCTTTAACCTTCAACCTTCCAACTTTCTCCCAGTGAGCAGATAAGTAGTCATCTCCCCTTTACCTTTAACCTGAAAAGGGTACCGCTCTTCGAACAGATACTCATCCTGTAATAGCTCATAGGTGGCGGCTGTGACCTGAATGTAACCGGGTATACCGTGGGATTCCATACGAGAGGCGGTATTTACCGTATCACCCCACAAATCGTAACTGAATTTTTTGATGCCAATGACACCTGCGACGACAGGTCCGCTGTTGATTCCAATTCTGAGCCTGAATGCTCCACCTGTCTCCGCGTTAAATTGTGCGATCGCCGCTTGCATATCCAACGCCATTTGGGCGATCGCTTGGGCATGATCGCGGCGGGGCGTTGGTAGCCCAGCGACAACCATATAGGCATCGCCAATTGTCTTGATTTTCTCTACACCCTGCTGATCAGCCAGTCGGTCAAATTTTGAGAAAATCACATTGAGAATTTCAACCAGTTCTGTAGGAGAGGTTTGGGTCGAGAACTTGGTAAAGTTAACCAGATCAGCAAACATAACGGTTACATTCTCGAAGCTCTCAGCGATCGTGCGCTCACCCCGTTTCAAACGCTCTGCGACGGGTTGGGGCAAGATATTGAGCAGTAAGAGTTCTGATTTTTTCCTTGCAAGGCGCAGGGCAACTTCAGTCTGTCTGCGCTCTGTAACGTCAGCTACAGTTCCTTCGTAGTAGAGTACAACACCACTTGTATCTCTAACAGCGCGTATATTCTCCGATACCCAAATAACGCTACCATCTTTGCGATAGACCTGAGACTCAACTTCCGACAGGGTATCCTCCTTCTGCATGAGAGCTGCTAAATCTTCACGACGCATGGGTTCGACGTAAAGTTGCTGCCCAATATTAGTGATCTGAGTCATCAGTTCTTCTGCGTCGGAGTAGCCGTAAATGCGTGCTAGTGCAGGATTAGCAGTGATGTATCCTCCCTCAGGGGTAGCCTGGAAGATGCCCTCAGTAGCATTTTCAAAGATACTGCGATATTTCGCCTCAGCTTGCCGCAGTGACGCTTCAGCCTGCTGTTTTTCCTTAATTTCCCGTTGCAGCTGCAAATTTTGCGCTTGTAGTCTCTTTTGTAGGTTCCGGAGCGTCAGGTGAGTTGTGACTCTCGCTCTCATTTCTTCCTGCTGCACCGGCTTGGTGACATAATCCACCGCACCGAGATTGAAACCTTTGACCTTATCTACCGTATCGGAAAGTGCGGTCATAAAAATCACCGGGATGTCTTGAGTTGACTCCTTGGCTTTCAAGCGACGACAGGTTTCAAACCCATCTATTCCCGGCATCATCACATCCAACAAAATGAGATCGGGATGAGCATATTCAACCTTCTGGAGCGCACTTTCACCATCCTGAGCCACTAAGACTTTGAAGCCAGAATCGGTCAAAAAGTCGAACACCACTCCCAGATTCGTAGGGTTATCATCGACAATGACAATAACACCTTTGTTGAAATTTTCATCGCTCATTTGAGTTGGGTTTGGTTTGCCGGGTGTATAAGTATACGCAGTTTATAAGCCAACCTCAGGAGGGATAAGGCGTATTGATTAATGGGTAATGGGTAATGGGTAATGGGTAATGGCTAATGGCTAATGGGTAATGGGTAATCGGTAATACATGGACTAGGTAAAATCCCCGTACTAGCCCCTAGTCCCCAATCCCCAAAATCGATAGTGTGACACTTCAGGGAAAGAATGTGAGTTTGGGTTTATTTGGGAAACTTTTTAATTTCTCAAACTACCTACTCGTAAGAGTTTTACGCATCATTGCATCCAAAATGGTATGAGGTAGGTAGAGACACCAAAAGTGAAAAGACTTCAGGATGAAGCGAACGGCCCTGTGTCTGACGGCTCTTCTAACTCCTCGGTCGCCGCTACGCTGTTTTCATCCTTTTTAGGCATTACGCTTATGCTAGCGCCCTTAGCGATCGCTTTGCTGTTGTCGCGTGGGGGGGCGCAACTGCAACGGCACCCGGTGTTCCCTAGGGGTGCAAAAACAACGCGATCGCGCCCCCCCTCTTTCGCCTGATAAAGCGCCTGATCGGCAGCAGCGATTAGTACTTCGGGAGAGGATTCATGGCAGGGAACAGTGGTAGAAACTCCCACACTGAAAGTAACATACTCGCTAATTGGGGATTGAGGATGAACCAGCGACAGCCTTCTGAGTGACAAGCGAATTTCCTCTGCAACCTTAACAGCTCCTTCCCCATGTGTATTAGGAAGAATCACTGCAAATTCTTCTCCCCCATAACGCGCCACTAAATCAGCCGCACGCTTGACAGCACGCCTCATCGCTTGAACCACCTGCTGTAAACATACATCTCCCGCTTGATGACCCTTGCTGTCGTTGTAGAGCTTAAAAAAATCAATATCACACACAAGCAAAGACAGTGGCAACTGCTCCCGAACTGAGATCCGCCATGCTAAATTCAAGCATTCATCAAATCGACGCCGATTTGCTACCTGGGTCAAGTCGTCTATACTGGCCAAACACTTCAATTCTTGGTTAGCTTTTTGTAAGGCTCCTTCTGCCTGCTGGCGCTGCTGAATTTCCTGTTTTAGTTGTGCATTTTGTGCTTGGAGACTATGCCGTAGCTTCTGGAGAGTCAGGTGAGTTGTGACACGAGCCAGAACGATTTCCTGCTGAGTTGGCTTTGTGATATAATCTACTGCCCCAAGCTGAAAACCTTTGACTACTACCGATGTTTGGGAAAGTGCCGTCATAAAAATCACGGGGATGTTTTGAGTGGATTCATTGGCTTTCAATCGGCGACACGTCTCAAACCCGTCAAGCCCCGGCATGATTATGTCCAATAAAATGACATCTGGACAGGCAGAGTGGGCTTTGTGGATTGCACTTGCACCATCCCGCGCCAATAAGACTGTGAAGCCAGCCTCACTCAAAAAATTAAACAGCACCCCTAAATTGGTAAGGCTATCATCGACGATGAGAATAGTACCTTTGTTAGAATCTTCGACACTCATTCATTTCCTGCTCTATACTTTCTAACAAATTCCAGAATTTGCTTTTCCTGAAAGCCTTTAGCCAATTGACGCAGCTGTTGGGCAAACGGCACAAATTGCTCATCCAACTGTTCAATCAAATCGGCTTGCTCCTGGATACCTCCAATGTCGCCGATCATTGCTAGTTCATACAGGGTAGTCAATTCCTTTAGCGGTGGAGCCACAAGAGAAGTGTCAAGTGTGTTAGCGAAGCGGTGCGAAGCACACTGTGAAGTGTGAAGTGGATTTTTTTGTTCATCTTTGAGCCTTCTTTCTTCATTCTTGTCTTCGTAAACCCATTCCAACCCCAACTGCATGCGTAGCTGTTCAAAAAGTTTGTGTGCCTCTACCGGCTTGGAGATAAAACCATTACAACCTGCCGCTAAACACTTCTGTTGGTCATCAGCGAAAGCGCTCGCCGACATGGCGATGATAACCACCTCTTTCAGGGTGGGCAACTGCCGCAACCTCCTAGTCGCCTCAAAGCCGTCTATTCTTGGCATCACCATGTCAAGCAAAATTACATCAGGCTTAATTTTAAGTGCCTGATTCAGACAGTCTTGACCGTCTGTCGCTTCCACCACTTCAAACCCCAAAGGGGAGAGAAGGTCAACCAAAACAGAGCGATTTTCCCATTTATCATCCGCCACTAGCACCCTGTAGTTCTTCTCTTTTAACCCAATAATGTTGCCTTCGTCAGCCTTGACAACTTCAACCCAGTCCGACACTTCTGGTAAATCTAAATCTATCCAGAAGACACTTCCTTGACCCCAGGTACTTTCCACGTTCAGTGACGCGCCCATCATCTGGACTAATTTTTGGCTAATCGCTAGTCCTAGCCCTGTACCTTCAACCCGACGGCGAGGGTCACCGATTTGATGGAACGGCAAAAAGATTTCTGCCACTTGCTCTGATGCCATGCCAATGCCAGTGTCTTCCACAACAAAGCGCATTTTTTGAGCCGGTACTGGGGAGAGGGGGTGCTGGGGAGAGGGGGTGCTGGGGTGATTGACTGGATGGTTTGTTCTGAGATTGGACTCAATGGTCTCCCTCTCCCCGTCTCCCCGTCTCCCCCTCTCCCCGTCTCCCCGTCTCCCCCTCTCCCCCTCATTTACATAGCCGACTTTAAAAGTCACCCCACCTGTGTCGGTAAATTTGACAGCATTGCCAAGGAGGTTAATAAGTACTTGCCGCAACCGTTTTTCATCACCCCGAACGCAGCTAGGCAGTTCTGACAGCTTTTCGTAATTAAAGGAAATGTTTTTTTGTTGAGCACTGATGCGGACGATTTCGAGAATGCCTTCCAGAAAATGGGGAAACTGAAAATCACTCAGGTAGAGTTCCATTTTCCGGGCTTCGATTTTGGAGATGTCTAAGATGTCATTGAGCAGGGTTAACAGATGTTCGCCGCACTGTTGAATGATATCCAGGCTATGCTGTTGCTTAGTGCTTAGACCGATCTCTCGCTTGAGGATTTGGGCGTAGCCCAAAATGCCGTTCAAGGGGGTGCGAAGTTCATGGCTCATGTTGGCCAAAAATTCGCTTTTGGCGCGATTGGCGACTTCAGCGGCAACTTTAGCCTGCTTCAGTGCCTTCTCTGTCTGCTTGCGATCGCTAATGTCCCGAAAAATTCCCTGGACAATTTTCTTGCCTTGGACATCTACAACACTCGCGCTCACTTCCACAGGCACAATCGTGCTGTTTTTGTGACGTAATTCGAGTTCTGCTTGAAACACACCCAACGCCTCAATGTGTTCCTTGAAAATCTCGGTGTATTGTTCGGGCCTCTCTTGTGGCTGAATCTCTGTCTGATGCAGACCAATTATTTCCTCTCTTGGTCTCCCCAGGATCTTTTCGGCCATTTGATTCGCCTCTAAGATAATCCCTGTTTCTGCATCCATCGTGATGATGGCATCACCGGCTGACTCGACCAATTTGCGATACTTTTGTTCAGTCTGCCGCAGTGTTGCCTCTGCCTGTTTGCGCTTAGTGATATCTCGGTTGTACCAAATTCTGCCATAACAGCCTCCTGATGGAGACTGCACCGGTGCCGAATAAAACTCAAAGATGCGCCCATCCTTGAAGGTAAATTCGTCGTAGCTGGTTTCAGTGGGATGAGCGTAGAGGGACTCGACTTTCGCCAGAAATTCCTGCGGCTGTTCCAATTGGGACAGCATCCACTTCAGCAATCGTTGTTCATCACCGGCTTGGATGAGCTGCTCTGAGATCTGCCACAACTCACAAAAACGCTGATTGTAGGAAGCAACCTGACGATTTTCATCAGTCACCAATATCGCGTCGATGGCCGCTTCTTGTTGCGCTTTGAGCATGGCATTACTACGGAGCAGCTCTTCCTGTTCATAAGAGCGCTCGATCGCAATTCTGGCGAGTTGAGTGGCTTGAGCCGCCAGTTCTTGCTCATGTCGGTTGGGGGTACAGGGTGTACTGTAGTACATGGCAAAGGTGCCCAACAGCTTCCCTACGGTGGAAAAGATCGGGGCAGACCAACAAGCGAAAAGTCCATGAGAGAGCGCCAAATCCCGTAAGTCTGCCCACAGGGGATGAGTAGCAATATCCTGGATAATCACAGGTTCCCCCCAATAAGCTGCTGTGCCGCAGGAAGCCGCAAATGGCCCAATAATAGTGCCATCTATCGCTTGGTTAAAGGATTCTGGGAGGCTGGGAGCGGCACCATGCCGCAGATGAACGCCATCTTTGTCGAGTAGGAGGAAGGAACACCGCATCTGAGGGTGTTGCCTCTCAATCACCTGGGCGATTGTAGCCAGAACATCGGGGAGCCGTGCCCCCTTTGCAATCATTTCGAGGATATGATTTTGTCCAGCCAACAAGGCTTTAACTCGCTTGCGATCGCTGATATCACGACCTTCAGGAATTAGCAGCACCACCATGTCCGTTTCATCTTTGAACGGCTTGAGGGAAAAGTCAATGGTGACGACAACGTCACCAGCCGCGAGAACCTCCACCTCGTAACGAACGAACTCACCAGCAGCAGCAGCAGCGATCGCTCTTTTTAGCTGCTCCTGGTGGCTTGAGGAAAGCGTCCACCACCGTACTTCCCAAAACGGACGACCCAAGATTTCTTCTAGCTTCTGTCCACTGAAGTCTAATGCCGTTTGGTTGATCTCTAGGAGAGTGCCATCGGGTTTCAGTATCCCAGTGAATTGAAATGTATGGTCAAATATAGCGCGGAATCTTCGCTCACTCTCCCACAGGGCTTCTTGCACTCGCTTGCGCTCAGTGATGTCTTCAGCAGCCCCCAGAATCTGATAAGGCAAACCATCAGCGTTTCTTGCGAATACAGTTTCCTGGCTTCTGAGCCAGCGCCATTCCCCGTTCTTGTGTCTCATTCGATAATCAATCTCAAAGATTTCACTATCCGTGGCGTCCCGGAAGCGTTTGAGATGTTGGGTGAGAGCTTCCACATCGTCAGGATGCAAAAGGCTTGGCAGCATGTCCGCTCCCATTTGCGCGATTTCTTGGAGGGTGTAGCCCAGCAGTTCGGCAAACTGACGATTGGCGTAGATGCTACTTTTAGCGATCAAGTCATAGATATATAAAACGCTCGGAGTTGTCTGGGCAATCCGTTGAATGAAATGTTGGCTCTCCCACACTGTTTCCTCTGTTAGCTGGAGAGATCTAATATCCTGTTCTAAACGCTTATTTTTTTCGGTTGATTCCTGCTTAAACTCCTCCACTTTCACCTCCAGCGTTCACGCTATTTAGGGACTTCCAGCAAAATAACTATCCATGGGCTATCGTAGGGGCTAAGGCTTCCGTGCCCCTACAACCGTTGTTAGGACGATTTATTCTTTGGAAGTCCCTTAGAAATTTCAATAATATTGTGGCGATGACTGTGCTTAAGTCCCGACACTGAAACAGCGGTAGCAGCTCCTCGCCTTGCTGTTGCCAAGAGAGCGTAGAGAGCGGTTTTCACATGGATGCACCACAGTCTAACCTGATGTAGCCGTCACAGATGGGCTAGCGCCTGGGGCGATAAATCCTGATAATCCGATAATCCGACTTTTGTTGCTGCTCAAATAACACCAGCCAGGTAATTGTCTTTAGCCTACCTGAGTCTAGGGGTGTTCAATTGATGAACTGCTGGGTAGCACCAACTCAATAATAAAGGACTTACGCAATTGGGCTACCGACATACTGCCTGTATAGTTCTTGCGAAAGTCCTGTAATTGGTTTGATGCTCTTCTTAAATTTTCTTATTTTCTCAGAGCTTTCGCCTCAGCAATGTGTCTTAAATTGTTTACGCTATTTAGCTGAATCACAAAATAGGTAATGGGTAATCGGTAATGGGGAAGGGAAACCTCTACTGGGTAAAGGTTCTACCTTCAGACCAATGAGCAATGAGCAATGACCGACAATAGCGAAAAATCTGCTACTTTTGTGCTCAGTAACTTAGAATTGCTCTTTCCTCCAACAGGAGGTTAATTTTTAGTGTGTGGGTGATAGAGGAGTGAAATATTATGCAAGAGCTGAAACAGACTAATGGGGTGACCCCCAAGCAGTGTGAAGGTTCAAGTACAAGTGCTTGTGATGCCTCCGGTGGACTTTGCCAACGTGCTTGGGTGGAAATTGATCAAGCGGCTTTGGCTCATAATGTGCGGCAACTGAAAAAGCTTTTGGCATCCAAAACCCAACTAATGGCAGTGGTGAAAGCGGATGCTTATGGTCATGGTGCGGCGATGGTTGCTCGAACTGCGTTAGACGCTGGTGCGGGCGGGCTATGTGTCGCTACGGTGCAAGAGGGGATTCAACTCAGGGAAGCTGGGATTGAAGCGCCGATCTTGCTTTTGGGGGCTACTAATACCCCTGAGCAAGTCCGCGCGATCGCCTACTGGCAATTGCAACCTACGATCTGCACTCCCCAGCAAGCCCTGGTTTTTTCGGAAACGCTTAGTGGTTTAAAAAAAACACTGTTAGTGCATCTTAAGCTAGACACGGGGATGTCGCGGTTGGGGATGCCCTGGCAAGAAGCAAGGCAGTTTGTCGAACTGGTAAAGCGGTTACCCTCTCTGGAAATCAAGAGTGTCTACTCCCATCTAGCCACGGCTGACAGTCTTGACCCCACAGTAATGAGACTACAGCATCAGCGGTTTGAGGAAGCGATCGCTCAACTTCATAGCGCTGGAATCGAATCACCCTGTCTACACCTGGCTAACTCCGCTGCCACCTTAACAGACCCGGCATTGCACTACGATCTGGTACGTGTGGGATTAGCTCTTTATGGTCTCTACCCGGCTGAACATTTGCGAGGAGCGATCGACCTTAAGCCAGTGATGCAGGTAAAAGCGCGGGTGACGCAGGTGAAAACGATTCCTCCTGGTACTGGTGTCAGCTATGGTTACCAATTTATCGCTGAGCGGCAGATGCGTCTTGCGGTGATTGGCATTGGCTACGCTGACGGCATTCCTCGCAACCTCTCGAACAAAATGACTCTCATCATCCGGGGTAAGCGGGTGCGGCAGATTGGAGCAATTACGATGGATCAGTTGATGCTCGATGTTAGTGAGATTCCCGATTTGCAGACTGGGGAAGTGGTGACACTGATTGGACAGGATGGAGACTTGTCAATTTCAGCGGATGACTGGGCGCAGTCTTTAGGCACCATTTCCTGGGAAATTCTTTGCAGCTTTAAGCATCGGCTGCCGCGTGTGGCAGTTAGTAAAGGGGTGTTAGCGTAGCGAAGCGAGACCAGGACTTACGCAAATACCGCCGTTTTGTCCCCCCGCTCCCCAAGATTAGACCTCTTGTGAAAATGCTTATCTGGGATTGGTAATACCAATTCTCTGTAACATTGCACTTAATCAATTACCCCTGTAGTTCCCCGAACCCAAGGGGGACGGCGACAGGCGGGGGTTAAATAAAGTGCAGCTTCATAGAGAATTGGTATAACCACAGATGGACACAAGATTTACACAGATGGATTTGATAGGATTGATCGACTTTTGCAAGAGGTCTATTGCTGACTTTTCATGAGAAGTCTCGAAACCTATGGGTCATCAAATCTAGAAAAAAAGGAGGTTGCCAATGAGGATTTTGGCTTTTGATCTGCCACTCGTGTTGAACCGTTTTGATATGGCATCATGGTTTAACAAAAACCTGATTGACCTGGGTTTTCAGTTGGGCACGAAAACCCTGTCGGCACTTGCCATTATCCTGTTCACCCGCTATGCGATTGATTTAGTTGCTCGCGTCACTCGCCGAGCCTTCAGTCCGGTTGAGCCAACTTTACGCAAGTTCCTGGTTCAGGCTTCGGAAATCCTGACACTGGTGGTTGGGATAGTGGCTTTCTTAAGTGCGTTAGGAATTCAAGCAACGAGTTTAGTTGCTGTGGTGGGAGCCGCTGGTTTAGCGATAGGCTTGGCGTTGCAGAATACTTTGTCCCATTTCGCCGCTGGTGTTATGCTACTTAACCAGCGCCCGTTTGAGGTGGGTGATTTCATTGAAGGACCATCGGGTGTTAAGGGTGTGGTGGACGCAATTGGTATTTTCTCAACCACGGTGGTTACACCCGACAATGTCAAGATTACGGTGCCGAACAACAATCTCTTCAGTAACATCCTGAAGAATACTACGGCAATGGGGACGCGACGGGTGGATTTGAAAATTGATATTGGCGATCGCCCGATTGAGCCGACAATTATTTTGTTCTTATCATTGGTGCAACCCCATCCCTTAGTGTTAGATCGTCCAAGTACCACTAGCAATGTACTCTCAATTTCACCAAAGGGCACAGTACTTTACTTGCGCCCTTGGTGTAGAGCAGAAGCTTATGAACAAGTACACTCAGAAGTCCAACAGTTGGTCAAAGAAGCACTGCAAGATACATATTTATCCCGGCAAGGGGAGCCAGATCAATTGGATGACCCTTGGGGAACCAATTATGAATCCTACCGCTCTTGATATTAGTAGCCAATGCGAATTCCAAACCCAGGCGAATTATAGAAAATGCCTGACCGCCGTACTCTTCCATAGGGACGCCTTGGTGAATCAATAATCACTGGGTCAACCAGAACCGAATCAGAAATCGTTGAATTAATTACCGTCGGGTTAACCAAGGTCGAATTCCGAATCACCCCCCTCCCTCGCCTGATGCCTGAGTTGTAATCCGGGTAGCCATAGGGTGAAACCGAATAAGGTTGACCCGTGGCAGGATATACCCGCACAGACGTCGGAAGCGGGTTGCCGTAGATATAGGACGGTTGACTCGTGATCGGATTCACCGGCACAGGACTGGGAATCGGGCTGCCGTAAATATAGGAGGAAGTAGGGGGCGCTGACTGAACTACCACTGGTCTGGCTTCCACCGGCATTCCCACTGATGTTAGCAGGGCAACCCCCAGAGTCAAGGGTGTTAGACGGTCAATCAGCCTGAACCAATTCAAACAACGTTGCTGAGAGGGGGGTGTCTTGAACATATGTTTTACCTCGAAAAAGTCAAGGGACTGATAAAAGTAACTGAATGTTTCTGTGAGGATTCGGTTCCACAACACCTCGGAAGCAACCAAACCTGTGCTTGAGGTCATGAAGGGCAGACTTCACTCGGTACTGAATTTAGCTGAAATCGCAATTCATCCCACAACTCAATCCGAAGGATGAGTGTGGGATGAATTGCCCTCGCGAGTAGGTACGGAGTTGCCCAAACTCTCTAAGGATAAACCATCAATTAACTCTTCTATTACTTGAGTCATTGTTTTATCGTGCGTAACTGCATATACACGCAGTTTGTTTAATCTTCGCTCTGATAGACGTAGATTAAAATATTTCTTCTTCATGTCGTTATATTGTCGTTACGATATGGTAAGATAATTATACACGGAGGTAATTAAAGTGCTGAAAGTAGTCAAATTAAGGTTATATCCAACGCCAGAACAACAGGTAGCATTATCAAAGTCATTTGGTTGTGCGCGTTGGTATTGGAACTATTCTTTAAATGCTTGCATCCAGCACTATCAAGGAACAGGTAAAGCCCTGAAATTGGCTGTCTACAAAGGAATGCTGCCTCAGCTTAAAAAAGAGCATACTTGGTTGAAAGAGGATTGCTACTCCGCTGTGAAAGCAATGTGTAGCTATCAATCTCAATAAAGCCTATACAAGCTTTTTTCAAGGGAGAGCCAAGTTTCCTAGATTCAAGTCAAAGCAGGGTAAACAGTCAATCCAGTACCCTCAGAACGTAACTCTTAAAGGAAGGTGTCTATCCGTTCCCAAAATTGGTGAAATACAGCTTTGATTTCACCGTGAAATTGCTGGGAGAATCAAGACGGTAACAATCAGTAAAACCCCATCAGACAAGTACTTTGCTTCTATCTTGTGCGAGACAGAAGATTCTGTTGACTCCAGTCCTGGAAATAAGACTTTAGGTATTGATTTGGGCTTGAAAGATTTCGCTATTGTTCATGACGGTGAACAAGTAACCAAGTACTCCAACCGTAAACACCTGAAACGTCATGAGAGGAATCTCGCAAGGATTCAACAAAAGCTTGCCCGTAAAACTCAGGGGAGTAAGACAAGACAAAAATTCAGACTCCTTATAGCTAAGGTTCACGAACGAGTATCGAACACCCGCCAAGATTTCTTGCATAAACTCAGCAAAAAATTGCTAGACGAAAGCCAAGTCATCGTTGTAGAGAATCTCAACGTCAAGGGGATGGTACAAAACCGGAAGCTATCAAAGGCAATATCCGATGTCGGATGGGGAATGTTTGTCAATTTCCTTTCTTACAGGACTTACGCAACTGTCACACGCGATCGCCAACCCTCATTGGACTCGGAACATGGTGGGAAGCGCACTGTAGCAGATAGAGAGGGGTTCAGGGTGTGAAGTGGCTCTAAAGCGATCGCGCAAAGCGCTTAGCTCGGAGCTGAGCGCTTTCTTATTAGATAATTAGAAAGATGAAACAACTGCAAAAAACATTATATTATGATGAGATTTACTAAACTTAACTATTGTCAATATTTACTTAGTAGCCAAATAAATTATACTCTTACGAATTTAGCTGACCATGTAGAAGCAATCAGTCATGATCGAATCAATCGTTATTTGAGACGAGAAAAACTAACGCCCCGCCTGTTGTGGGAGAATGTTAAACCTCTAATTCAAGTCAATGAGAAGGCTTATGTAATTTTTGATGACACAGTGTTAGACAAAAGATATGCCGAAGATATTGAATTAACTAGGCGGCAATATAGTGGCAATGAACACCGTGTGGTAAAAGGTATTGGTTTAATTAGCTGTGCCTATGTCAACCCTGAAACCAGCCAGTTCTGGGTAATTGATTACCGAATCTACGATCCAGAGGGAGATGGAAAAAGCAAACTCGACCATGTGAGAGAGATGCTTCAAGCTCTCGCCTATCATAAATTACTACCTTTTCGCACCGTTTTGATGGATAGTTGGTATGCCACTAAGGAGTTGATGCAATATATTGACAAGCTGGGCAAATATTACTACTGCCCTTTGAAGAAAAACCGCCTGGTTGATGATACAGGAGGTCGAGAAAAGTATAAATCAATTGAGTCTCTGGCTTGGAGTCAAGCTGAGCTTGAACAAGGTAAAATTATTAAGATAAAAAGTTTTTCTCAAGACAAAAAGGTGAAACTTTTCCGGGTAACTGTTTCTACCAACAGAACGGAATATATCGCCACTAACGATTTGACTCAAGACTCGACGGATGTCGTACAACAGGTGTGTGATATCCGTTGGAAAATTGAGGAGTTTCACCGGGAAATAAAGCAATTAACGGGAGTGGAATCTTGCCAGTGCCGGAAAGCACGTATTCAAAGAAATCATATTAACTGTGCAATGCTGGTCTGGCTGCGACTCAAACAAATGGCTTATTCTACAGGTCAAACTGTTTATCAGCTTAAGCACGGGTTACTCTCAAATTACCTGATTCAACAACTCAAACGTCCGACACTCAGCATGACCTTGGCATAAATCATGCTGGTGAGTGCGTGTGACAGTTGCGTAAGTCCTGTCTTATAAGCTAGAGCGTAAGAACGGCAAGCTTGTAGAAATTGACAGATTTTTTCCAAGTTCTAAAAAGTGTTCATGCTGTGGTCATGTAATAGATGAGCTACCACTTGATATCAGAGAGTGGGACTGCATCTCCTGTGGCACTCATCATGACCGTGATGGCAACGCAGCATTGAACGTCAGAGCGGAAGGCATTCGGATATTATCTATGGGCGGAGGGAAAGAGAGTCCCTGCTAACGGAGCCTGTGTAAGACCGGATAGCCTCATATGTGAAAGGGCAACGGGCTGTGAAGTTAAAAGCCCACACTCACCTAACGGGTGAGTGTGGGTAGTTCACGATAGTACGGTTCGTTAAAATTTGAAGGGTTGAAAGGAGTTTTATCCGCGTCTACGGGCAAAGTTGAAACGTGAGTTCAGAAAATAAAGAAAAATTCCAAATTGAGTACCAGGCAGGAAAAGCCGCATTTGAGCGGGGTGAGTATCGCGCCTCTGTGCAACGTTTGGAAGCAGCAAGTGCCTTGTCAAATCGAAACTCTCGCTTAGGAGGAGAGGCGCAAATTTGGTTAGTGACAGCTTATGAAGCAGCTGGGCAAACATCGGAAGCGATCGCGCTTTGTAAGCAGCTGAGTCGTCACCCTGATCCAGAAACCAGCAAACAAGCCAAAAGCTTACTTTATATTCTACAAGCCCCTCAGCTGGTCAGACCGGCAGAATGGATGACGCAAATTCCTGACTTAGGAGCGATCGCTGAAAGCGACCCCAAAGACCGTCGCGGTAGTAATAGTGCTGTCGCTCCTGGCAAGCGTAATCCCAAGGAACCACTTGAACCCGTCGATCTAAGCCAGGTTAGCACAAAAGATAATCAATTTATTTGGTTAGCTCTGGTTGCCCTCAGTCTGACGATAGCTGGGTTAATTTGGTTTGGTGTATGAACCCACATTCGGCATAATTGTCAGAAAATGGCAATTCAGAGCGCGTCGGGCGTCGGGGCTGGGGGCTAGGGTACCCACCACTAAAGTCGTGGCATCCTTGATAAGGATGGATTTCGCTAAGGAAACTAAGGGGAGGAGTTTGTGAAACCAGCAGTTTTTAATCTATTGCCGTTCATCCGTCGGATTTTGGGGCGCTTACCTGTTCTCTGGGTTATCTTACTGGCATCGCTGCTACTTTCTGGCTGTGTCAAATATGATGTTGGGGTCAACTTCGAGGGGCAGCACCACGGCGCGATTGTGCAGCATATCAAGCTGGGGGAACAGTTGACGAACTTTAGCAATTCTCAGGCACAGGAATGGCTCAGAAGCCTTGAGCGTCGGGCACGTCAGCTCCAGGGGAAAACGAAGCGCCTTAAAGATGAGGATATTGTTATTACAATTCCATTTAGTAGTGGTACAGAATTGGAATCGAAGTTTAACCAATTCTTCAACCCGGTTGTCAAGAAAGGTTCCTCGTCTAAGGCAGTTGATACAGTGGATTTACCCAACTTCAACTCCAAGTTCCGCCTGAATCAGGGCAATTTTTTCTTCTGGCAGCGGAACCAGTTAAGCTATGACCTGGATTTGCGATCGCTCGGTGTCCTCTCGGCAAACGGCAACATTATTGTCAGCCCAGGTTCACTGTTAGATTTGCAGTTTAGCCTGGAAACGCCTTGGGGCGCACGAAGTGTTGAGAAGGGAGAGAATGCTATTCGCCCAGAAGTTTACGACGATGGACATCAGCTAGTATGGACGCTCAAGCCTGGTCAGTTGAACCATTTAGAGGTAGTCTTTTGGCTTCCTAGTCCCCTGGGTATTGGTACTCTCGTAATTGTGCTATTGGTATTAGGCGGCTTTTACTGGAAGTACAAGTCTTTTCCCTGGGCAGCAGTTGAACCAGCGGCACCAGCCGCCTTTTCAAAGGTGCAGTAGTTAGACCAGCGAGGTTCCCCTATTAGAAAAAGTCCCGCCCAGCGTGATAGTTGCGAGATTCTTTCTATAATTAAATCCTTTGGGGACTGAGTTGTAGAGGCGATCGCTTGGTTTGGTATTATGGGCGATCGCTTTTGATATCATCCAGTGCTAAAAGGAGAAAACTTGAATGAAGATTAAGCCTCTGATTTTTCCCGCAATAGCTCTTGTGTTTGCCACCACGCTCAATGGAGCTGCGATCGCTAGAGAACTAGACGAATCTGAGCAACAGGTAAACAACCAGCTTCAACAAGCAATTCAAACGGCAAAAGGAGAGGGCTATCAGCTGTCAATTCCCCGAAGTATGGGGAGGTTGGCTAGGGGCGCAGAGGCACCCAAGACTTTGTTACTCTCTCCTAATCGAGAGTATACTTTCGTAGCCGTGTGCGATCAGAATTGCAATGAAGTTAAGCTGATTGTCAAGGACATGAATGGCAATAAAATTGCGACCGATGTCACTAATACTGCTGTTGCCGTAGTCAATTTTAAGCCGCCATCGGAGGACAGGTACCAGGTAAGTGTGAGAATGGAAAAATGTTCAACAAGGTCTTGTAACTTCGGACTGGGAGTCTTTTCTAAGGGCTAGACCTCTTTAAATTTGAGGCTCTATCTCTGAGGTATGCTGTTCACACAAATGCAGTAAGTCTGAAGGTCTGGGGAGCCTTCATTTGCCCAGGGGATGCAGCCCCTCTCTAGATCTAAATTACTGAACTTGAGGAAGATTGAATAGCGATTCTGTCCGTTGGGAATGTAAAGAAATTTTTCAATTTCCTGAAGCGAAAGCTTAAAATAACATTAAGCTAATCGCACAATCGTATTGCCAAACCGTTGAGATTGTTGGGTTGAGCATTCTCGATGCCAGTAAGCGTCATTCAGAAAAGCGATCGCCCCGATAAAATATTAAGCCCCCTTGAAAACGGGCGGTGGGAGGAGCAACTCCTCATTCCCAGTCGCCTGTTCATATCCGCTTGTCGTGCAACCTTTGATAATGACAAAGAAGCAAATTATTCTACTGCTGGTTTGTGCAATAGGAGCTGCCTTTCTGTTCAACTGGGCAAACGTTCCGGTCGCTTGGCTTACTGGTTCAATGGCAGTGGGAATTGCCTCGGCAGTCATCCGGGGTGGTCCCCAAAAGCTACCGCCCACGTTTGGGGTACTTGGGCAGGTAATCATCGGTCTTGCCACCGCTGCCCGCTTTCCTTTACAGACAATGGAGCTGGCAACCACTCACGCTGGTCCACTACTGCTGATTGTATTGATTACTGGTAGTATGAGCTTGCTCAATGGCTACCTTTTAGGGCGTTGGGCGGGTGTCGATCAGGGCACGGCTTTCTTGGGTTGCCTACCGGGTGCGGCAGCTAGCATCGTTGCCATGAGCGACGAACTTGGTGCAGATGCGATCGCTGTCGCTGTACTACAGTATCTCCGGCTACTGATGGTAGTCTTCCTAGTTCCCATCGCCGTGAGCTTGTTTTTTCCCCCGACGCTCTAGCCCAAGTAGCACCAACTCTTCCCATAGAAAGTGGACTCCCAATCCCAATGCTCCTTAACCTCTTGGTACTGGCATTGTGCGGCATCTTGGGAATTTGGGGGGGAGGTCACTTACGCCTCCCCTCGCCAGTCTTCTTAGGCCCTTTCCTGGTAGGGTTGATAACATTTTGGGTACTGCCCTACCATTTTCAGGTGCCCAACTCTGCCTTTAGTGGAGGAATGCTGCTCGTCGGACTCTCTATCGGTTTGCGGTTTGACTGGCAAACAGCTCGTAAACTCTTGAAAGCTGTGTTGATTGAGGCGGGTTTAGTGATTGTTCTGATTGTGCTGTGTCTGGCAGCCGGATATGCGTTCCACTTGCTGACAGGCGTTGATATCATGACAGCAGTGCTAGAGCGCCGGTTCAGTAGAAGGAGTTGACAAACCCGCTTCAATCTGTAGTAATGGCGCAGCCGAAAGCGGAGGTTCAAGCCAGGTCTCTATAGAGGGGAAGCGTGTAGACTTTAGAACATTCTCCAACCAGTATTAATCAGGGTAAAAATTATGCGTCCTCCCCTCTGGCATCCTCCTATGGAACTTTCTGGTTTAGAGCAAAACGTCGTCAAACGCATCAAAAGAGCCAAACTGTTCATTTTTCTGCGTCAGGTGCGTCATGAACTGTTTAACGATGAGTTTCAAATGGAACTAGTTGCTCTTTTCAAGGACAGCAGCACTGGTAAGTGTCCGGTTGCACCTGCTCCACTGGCTCTGGCCATAATTCTACAAGCCTATAGTGGGGTTTCCGATGATGAAGTGATTGAGGCACTGGAGATGGATCGGCGCTGGCAGTTAGTCCTCGATTGCCTTGATTGTGAGCGATCTCCCTTTAGTAAGGCCACCTTTGTGAGGTTTCGAGCCACCTTGATTGCCAAGGGATTCGACCGTCGCCTGATTGAACGCACAGTAGAAATGGCGAAGATCAAGGGTGGTTTCAGTTCTGGATCACTCCGAGCGGCCCTCGATTCCAGCCCGTTGTGGGGAGCAGCAGATCATGCATTGCCCTAATCAAGTAGCAGTGCCGTTTCAAGTCGGCAAGGTCGTACACTTTCCTGCCGATGTTTGTGCTAGTTGTCCTTTACGCGATAGCGAAGCGCTGCTGCGAAGCGCAGATCGCTGTACTAGCAGTAAAACTGGACGCAGTGTTTCTATCCATCCTGATGAACCACTTTTGGAAGAGTTGCGAGTTCGTCAGATGACAGCGGCAGGTAGAGCGAAGCTGCGTCAACGGGTGGCAGTAGAGCATACCCTGGCCCATATTGGTCAGTGGCAAGGTAAGCGTGCCCGTTACCGAGGCTTACGCAAAAACCTGTTTGACCTGCGTCGGATAGCAGTTGTGCATAACCTTCATGTTATCGCTCGGATGTCAGAACTAACTGTGGAAGATGAGGCTTGAGCGCTAGCTCGCGGCTGCGCCATTACTACACATTGAAGCGGGTTTGTCAACTCCTTCTACTGAACCGGCGCTCTAGGCTCCACTCCGGGCGGGATGCAGGTAATGATTGCTAGTGCTGTCGAACTTGGCGGCAACTCAGGGTTAGTACTGGCGATGCAGATGACTCGGTTATTGATTATTCTCTTAATTGGTCCGTGGTTGGCTGAGAACTTACTCAAAAGTTCTCCAATCAACGAACCCATGAAGTCTCAAGGGTGAAGGATGCAGTTAATAGGACAGAGTTGTAGGTAGCTAGCCGTTCATGTTTGCCTGAGTGGCTATAGCTAGCGTATCACCTGTTGGAGCTGTTAGCCCTTGAAGCACCAAAACTGAGCAGGGGGCATGATGAACCACATAGTTACTGACACTACCTAACAGAATTTCTGATAGACCTTTGTGACCTCGGCGACCCATAACAATTAAATCCGCACCCCAGCTTCTGGCTAGATCACAAATCTGTGAATTTGGGTCTCCAACCTTGCAATCAAATTCTGTAGGAATGTCTTTTGATGTCCCCTGCTTACAGTAAGTCTGTAGCCAGCCTAGAGTTTTCTCTTTTTCTTTTTGAAGACGCTCTCGCTGGAGTCGCTGGACGGTACCATACATATCTATGTCGGCTAATGTCCCAACGAAAGAACCAGCCTGTCCCTCACTCTCCCAGCTAACGCAGTGAAACACCATGAGGCTACTTCCGAGTTTTTGGGCTAGCTCTAGGGCTTGTTCAAACACCACTTGTGCTTGGGATGAGCTATCAATAGCAACCAGAATTTTTTTGAAAACCATGATTTTTCCCTCCTAAGGAAGGATCTACTTCTATGGTAGCTCAGCGGTTACTTAAAAAAGGGAGCTAAGTTTCATAGTCAAATCTCATGGCTCAAAAGCCTAGAATAATAATGATTATTAGCACCTTTGATGATGATGGCTACCGCTCAATCAACTTCAATGCCACCCAAATCTACTGACACCGGCATTGGAGGCGTTGTACAAAAGTATCTCTGGACTTGGGAAAGGCAGCCGCTGGCAGTGGTTTATGAAACCCTGGGTGAGGGAACACCCGTGTTACTTCTCCCAGCCTTTAGTACGGTCTCCACAAGGGGCGAAATGCGTGCAATAGCAGAACGCTTATCATCTCAGTTTCAGGTCATGACCTTGGATTGGCCGGGGTTTGGGCAGTCGGAGCGTCTACCCATAGAGTACCGAGCGGTATTGTACCAGAAGTTTCTACAAGATTTTGCCAGGGACATTTTGAACAGGCCAACTGCCGTGGTTGCGGCTGGTCATGCAGCGGGATATGTGATGCAGCTGGCGCAAAACATGCCCCAATCCTGCTCGCGGATTGTTTTAGTAGCTCCCACTTGGCGCGGCCCTTTACCAACAATGGGGGTAAATCAGGAGTTGGCTGGCATAGTGAGACAGCTGGTGCGATCGCCTCTTCTGGGTGAAGCTCTCTACCAGCTAAACACCAATCCGGCATTTCTGCGTTTGATGTACGAGCGTCATGTCTATACTGATGAGACAAAGTTGACACCAGAATTTATTGACCAAAAGTGGCAAATTACTCAGCATCCGGGGGCGAGATATGCTCCGGCGGCTTTTGTTACAGGAGCGATAGACCCGGTACAGGAACGATCTGACTTTCTTGCTTACTTTCAACCTCTACCCGTGCCAGTGATGGTGATTATTGGAGAACAGGTACCCCCCAAGTCAAGAGCCCAAATGGATGCGATCGCTCAATTGCCTGGTGTTCAGTCTTCAGTGCTTCCGGGTTCTCTAGGGATGCATGAGGAGTATGCCGATTCGGTATCAGAGGTAATTTGGGATTTTTTAGGAACCGCAGAGTACGCAGATCAACGCAGATAATATGACTCGTTGTGCTTTGTACTAAAGAGTGATCTGCAAAACCTGAGGACTCTTGTTACTGCTAGGTTATGCAAGTAGTGTAGAACATAAGTGTTACTCCCTTCCCGCCCCAAGATTACCTATCTCTTCTTTCCTTCTGTGCCCTCTGTGGTTCGTAAAAAAATGGGTATTCTTTGAGCGGGAAGGGAGCAAATACTTACCTTGGCAGGTTACGGTTCGGTTTGACTTTGATAATTTTGAGCAAAGGGCTAACAGCAGAGGTACTGCTGTTGAACACATGAAACGATTGAAGCGGACAACTGCCGGATTAGCTTTTGCGCTGCTGGTACTAGTGACGGGATGTGGTAAAAACCAAAATCTACAACCAGATGCCATCTTTGTCTTAGGGGGAGCAACAGAGCGAGAGCGGTTTGCCGCTAAGTTTGCGGCAGAACACCCCGAACTACCGATCTGGGTGTCTTCGGGTAGCCCCAAAGATTACGCACAACGGGTATTTGCCAAGGCAGGAATTGATAAGAGTCGTGTCCACTTGGATTATCAAGCTGTGGATACAGTGACTAACTTCACGAGTTTAGTTGATAAGTTTCAAGTAAAAGGATTTGATAGCGTTTATTTGATTACTTCTGACTACCATATGCGCCGCGCTCGGGTTATCGGTGAAATCGTGTTTGGCAGCAAAGGACTTAAAATCGTTCCTGTACCTATTCCTACAGGAAAGCCTCCCGAACCAAGGGAGAAATGCCTTCGAGATGGCGCAAGAGCTATCCTTTGGGTGACTACTGGTCATACAGGGGCAAGCCTTGCTCAAAAAGCAGACATTGCCCAACAGCCAAAGCTCGATTCTAGTATGTTGTTAAGTGCCTGCTACAGATAGTGCTTGGGCTATGGGAATTGACGAACTGTTGAGAGAGAAGCGGGAAGAGATACTCCGAATTGCTGCTAAACATGGAGCCTATAATGTGCGGGTTTTTGGCTCAGTGGCGCGGGGTGAGGCAAGATCGGATAGTGATGTGGATTTCTTGGTGGAACTTGAGGCGGATCGCAATTTATTAGACCGTATTGCTTTAATTCAAGACCTAGAAGCGCTGCTAGGGCGCAAGGTTGATGTAGCCAAACTCAAAAATTTGCATGAAAGCATTAGAGAAAAAGTTTTACAGGAAGCAGTCGCGCTATGAGAGAGGAAAGGCTTTATCTAAGGGACATTTCCGAATGTATTAGTCGGATTGAATCTTACACTCGTGATGGACGAGAAGCTTTCAGGCAGACGCCGATGATTCAAGATGCAGTGGTTCGTAACTTTGAAATTATTGGTGAAACAACAAAGCGATTATCTCAAGAATTAAAACAAAAATACCCTGATATTCAGTGGCAACAGATAGCAGGGTTTCGAGATGTACTAATTCACGATTACATACGGGTGGATTTGGATGAGGTTTGGGGTACTCTTGAGCAAGATTTGCCAGTTCTCAAGGCAAAAATTAAGGTAATTTTGCAGGAGTTGGGAGAGGAAACCTGAGGCGGTGGACTATGACAGTCCACCGTTTAATTAGGGTTATTTTATTGCCCTGTTCGTTGGCGATCAACAAATTGGTTATTGGGACTGTTCCACCAAAGCTGTCTTGCTGTTGTCTCGCCCTCATAGCAAGCTGGCTCATCCCCATCGTTAGTTTGACGAAAGCACCTGGTCTTATTTAAAACTTCTGAGGTATTTCTAAGCAAATCTACTCACTACATTTTCTTTTCACCCAGCACCCTACGTAGAGCCTTGATAGCGTTATCAAGCCCTGTTTCCACAATGGTTCCACCTGTAAACTTAACCAGATCCGCCGAGTTGACGACAACATCAATGCTATCGCCGCTTGATACAGCCAGCTTAAAAAGTTGTGCTTGCTTCATCAGGGTACCATTGGGCAAAGTGTAGTTAGTTGATTCATCACGGGTCGAGACAGCTACTACATCTCTGTAGTGAAATTCATCATCTCGCTCATTAAGAGGAACACCTCGCATGAAGTTGTAGTCGCACTGATAGGAGCTAAGCCTATGCTCGGTTAAATGCACTATTGTTACAGCATTGATGCTGAATCGAACGCGCTCATCCTTGCCCTTCTTCCAAGCAAGCTCATTATTTGGAATGCCATTTGTGTTCCACAGGATAGGACCACGAATTACAATAGAATCCCTGATAAGTTCAGATTTCTCTATATTGAGACGCTCTAGTGAGCGATTCTCAAGTTGTTCAATATCATCAATTAACCAAGCATCAATGGTCTGCTCTCCCGGAGCATTCATAGAAGGCATAAACTCTAGGAACAACCATATTCCTCCCGCAATCAAAAAAATTAAGCCTATGCCTGCTGCCAATGTGAGTATTCCGAGGACGATTAGTATGAGCGGCCATTTGAGTTTTTGCTTGGCAAAATAGCTCCGAATTCGCTGCCTTTTCTCATCTTCGGAAACACTAGTAGTCAGTGAGACATTCCGAGATATAGCCATTGTAAATATCTCCCTCTATACAAGTAGCTTTACAAGTTCTATGTACCATCGGTTATTAGGCATCGGTAATCTGGCCAGTAGCGCTCGTAACCTATCGATGTTCACGCTACAGGAGAGAGCAGTTGTGACAATATCTATAACCGATGGGGGTGGATAATTCGTTATCCCATTACCGTTGTAATAATCGTCTCGAACAAGTGCAAGAAACCACTGAACAGTACCATCTGAGTCACCCATAGTACTAGCTGCATTGAGTAGCTGTTCAATTGCTTCCACTTCACAGCGCTTTAATATCTTTGGTCGCCTACCTTTGAGTAGTGCTAGTGCCAAGTGATAGTAGGCATCACTTATTGAACAATCTGTTTTAATAACCGCTTCAAACGTATTTATTGCCTGCTGATAAGACTTGGCTTCCAGCAACTGAATCCCCTGGTTCAATAAGACAGTAAGATCGGGTTGAGAAGGGGTTTGAAAATTTACATTGACCTGCGTATCAACTTGCTGAGATCGCTGGTCGTAGTTTGCCATGAGCTTTAGTCACCATATAGCGGCAAAAAAGATGTCTTAATTGTTAGAAGAACGTTTGAACCAACTCAGCAAGCTTCATTAAAGCTGTTACGATACCGCCAGCTTCAGCTACTCCCGTTATCAGATCCTTTGCCGTATTGATGTGCTGCAATATAGTGTTCTTATTTGGCTCAGACTTGCTAGCTTGCTGGACAGCTTTCGTAATTTGGTAATCGACATCTGTAGCTACCTCAGCATCAATCACTTGGGCATCTCTAGCTTTTGTTACCTCAGCCTTGAGCTTCTCAAATTCACTAATAACGTCTGCACGGTTCTCAACAGCACTAAGATTGATGTCTCTAGCAGCGTTGTACTGATAATTTACTTTTTGACCACGTTGGTCGAAAGCTGACATGCTTGTGCCTCCTAATAGGGTACTTTATTCTTGAGGCGACGCACCTTTAAAGCTTGCTCTCGCAAGTGATCGCTGAGAGTTTTTGATAAGTATGGGTGTGGTTACTGCCCAACAACGGAATGGAAAGGTAAGAAACAGACCAAGGCTCAAGTTGTATGATGCGGGTCAGATGCACTGGCTGAGGGAGTTGTGCTTGAAGGTAGCGTCTCTACCATTGCCCCCGATAATACCTTGCCACCAAGTTTGCACCTATAGTGCTATTCTCTTGTGTATTGTTTGCACTCTCCTAGTCTAAGTTGGTAAACCGATAGCATTCCCCTGATGTTTATCAGGATATAAGCTAGGATTACATCAGTAATTTACGATACTCCCAGCTATGGCAACTGACGAGCAGTTTACCCAGGCAGCAAACCACTGGGACTTAGAAACCCTGTATACAGACTTGGCTTCTGCTAAAGGAAAACGTCTGACACCTGTTGAGAAGCTACACCTGCGGGGATTGCTTTGTGGTTATAGTCCGGCTGAAATAGCTGAAAAACTTGGCAAGAATGCCAAGGGAGTTGAAACCGATCTGTGTGCCACTGTGTATAGGTACGTTAAAAATCTAGTGGACAAATGTAATGAAAAGATAGAAAACTGGAGAAATATTACTGAATGGCTTGAAGAGGCAGGATATAAAACTCAGTCGGCTGCTAAATTGCCAGTGAGTAATTGTTTACCAGAAAATAGCGCAGTTAATGTAACTAATATAAGTATTGATAAAAATCAAATAACAATTGGCGTCTACCTGCAAATGACTGTCCCACTACCTTCAGAAGTCACAATCCAAAACTTAGACTTAGGTGAAGATGGTGTTGAGAACGGTACAGGCAAAGGTTAAAAAAGGTAGTTGAGTGAAGCTGGTGAAACATGCGATCGCATAGCTGTACTTTGGGTAACAAAGCGCGATCGCACTGAAAAAGGGTGAGGGGTGAAAGGTGATCGCCCTACACAGACTATGCGATCGCCTCTCTGCTCATTGTGCTGGATATCGACGTGCCATCGCCATACTACTCATCGATAGAACCAGAAGAATTAGAGCTTGTAGAGCGTTTGAGAATCTGACCTACAACTCCATACCTATCACCTATCAATCCATCAAGTTCATGCTCTATATCTTCAAGCCAGCCGAGTTTACTTGTCCACTTACCATTAGGTAATTGCCTAGCTGCATGAGTCGGGATGCTGCTAGATGCAACGTATATCGCTATTTTTTGATATCCTGACTCCAGTTGGTCATCATTACAAGGCTCATATCCCAGCGTTCGATAAGCCTGAATGTAAGCTTCTAGAGTCTCCTCTTGAGGGACACCATTAGGCCAGTAGAATTGGTCTCCAGGTATGGGTTGCCACCAACGCTCAGTATCTTCTGCCGCCCAGGAAAAACAGTTATACTCCTGTGATTTTAGACTTGTAACTTGATAATCTGTGCGAGATAAATTAGGCCACTTAACCTCAAGTTCAGGTCGTCTATACATTTTTTTAGAGCGCGTAACCCTGGTTTTTTCCCCACTCTATCCAAGCCTCAGCCATCTGTTTTACTTTTCCGCGTTGTTCCGGTTGGATAGGATTTTCCCCCGTAATTTCACTCAATGCAGATAGCCAGTAAAGAGGATTTTGTTTCAGTTCTCGAAGCAACAACGGCACTATTTTAGTTCCCATGCTAATAATTTCTCGGTAAGCCTGATGCTGAGACATTTGAGTGGTTGAGGACATTCCTTCAACATCATTTTGCCATTGTGAAGCAAGCGAATAAAATTTCTCAGCTAGCTCTGAGTTTATTTCACCATTTGGCTTGAGGTCGTCTTTCGTAGCGATTTGCAAGGATACCTCTTGTTTGGTGAGTAAATCTTCAATACCCATTAAGACTAACTCTTCTACCGATACATTGAGGTGAGTGGCAACTTCTTGCAGTTTCAACAGACGCTCATCTGAAATTGTAACGGTAATGGTGTTCATTCTGCTTACAAGTTTGGATGATGTCCTGAGTTTAGCAAATCAACTAGAAGCTCTTCCTAAAGCATGGCAGACAACTTGAGAAATTATGCGATTTCTCTACGGGATAGCTACTCTTCGAGAACGCTGACGCTAACGCTTCACGCGCTACGCACAGACTATGCGATCGCATCTTCTCAATCCAACACCAGAAAAGAGCGCTCGAACTGACAACGAGAAGGGATGCGATCTTCAGGGGGCGACAAGCGCCCCCAAAGCCAGAGGTGAAAAGAGTTTTAGCCGACAAGCCCCCGCGCCAAATACCGAGCTTATTGACAAGGATATAGATGGAGGTAGGAAGGAAAGACGAAGGTGTACCCAATGTATGGTAAAAAAGAACGGTCTTATTAACGAGAACAAGACCGCCATCAAAAATGTTACCAATATTTTATCAAGCGCCGTTACAAAAGTATCTAAGTCAGTCTCAACTAATTACATTGAAGCTGTTAGTCTGGTTACTGCAAAGCCAAAAACAAGTAAAAATAGAAAGATTGGCAGCAACGCTGCCTCTACCCATTCAACAGAATAGCCGCCGTCGCCATATACAACGTTTTTTAAACCTGAAAAGGTTAAGTGTAGTTCTGCTATGGTTTCCCTTAATACAACAGATAATAGCGGCTCTCCAGGAGTCAGGGTGATAAGTATTTTTAATAAAAGGAGTTGAGGCT
>CBDTXL010000023.1:5000-29505 GCA_965364435.1 uncultured bacterium | reverse complement strand
CGAATAACTTCTTTAAACAAATTTCTCTATCTCTCGTACCAATTACTGATTAAATAATGCAGCAATCTAAATCATCCCTGTTTTGTGCAACGCCTGTTATCCATTCAATCGGTGAGGTGAGGAGAAAAAATGCTGTTTCGTATGTGGCGATCGCGATCTGTTGTCTTTGCAATCATTGGTTGCCTTACCTTGCTCATCCTGAGTAGTTTCGAGGGAATGCATGTTTTAGCTCAACCGACTCCTACCCCGTCTGAACGTCCAGCAACTGTCACTGCTCAAGCAGCTTCTTTGGGACGACACTTCAAAGAATTAGGGCTTGAGGGGTCTATTTTGATTTACGACTCAAACAACAACCGAACCTACGATCACAATCCTCAACGCAATGCAACCGCAATGACTCCGGCTTCGACATTCAAAATCTTCAACACGATGGTAGCGTTAGAAACGGGTGTGATTGCTGATGATGTCGCTGTCCTCACCTGGGATGGGATTCAACGGGGCGTCGCGGCTTGGAATCACGATACGAATTTGCGTCAAGCCTTCAAGGATTCAACTGTCTGGTTCTATCAAGTGCTGGCACGCAAAGCCGGACGCGAAAGAATGCAGCAATGGATTGATCGGGTTGGTTACGGGAACCGTCAGATTGGCACCGCCCAAGACAGCGATCGCTTCTGGCTGCAAGGACCATTGCAAATTACACCCAAGGAGCAGATTGAGTTCTTGCAACGATTGTATCGAGGCGATCTGCCCTTTTCGCAACGGACGATGGAACTCGTCAAAGACATCATGGTGCGCGAACAGACTCCAGGCTACACGCTGCGGGGAAAGACAGGATGGTTAGACAGCACCAAGCCAGAAGTGGGTTGGTTTGTGGGCTATCTAGAGCAGAATAATAACGTTTACTTCTTCGCAACGACCATCGACATGCCTAAACCGGAGGATGCACCTTCCCGGATCGAGATTACGCGACGTAGCCTGAAGGATCTGGGCTTACTGTAGCTGGTTTAATAAATGAATGATTGAGCCGTTTACTCGTCTAAGCTAATCCATATAGCAGTTTCCATCTGATACTTTCCCTTATCTGATACCCCCACACGGAGGCTTCCATCATGGCAGATCTGGTTCATGGCACGCTCACCGATACGACATGGCCGAGTCTGCCTCTTGCCGCTTGGCAAGACACCTATGAAACGCTCCACATGTGGACTCAGATTGTCGGCAAGATTCGGATGGCACTGGCTCCCAAAATCAATCACTGGTGGCAGTCTACTTTATATGTAACGCCGCGTGGACTGACAACCTCTGTAATCCCTTATGGAACACGCACCTTTGAGATTAGCTTCGATTTTCTCGATCACCACTTACAAATCGAGACTAGCGACGGCACCACCAGCAAAATTGCGCTTGTTCCCCGCTCTGTAGCAGATTTTTACCAGGATATTATGGGTACACTGCGTGCGATCGGCATTGAAGTTCGGATTTGGACGATGCCCCAGGAAGTACAGGAACCAATCCCCTTCGAGCAGGATTACAAACATGCAGCTTACGATCCGGAGTACGTACAACGGCTCTGGCGTATTCTTGTGCAAGTAGACCGGGTTATGACAGTGTTCCGCTCGCGCTTTATCGGTAAATGCAGCCCTGTACACTTTTTTTGGGGCAGCTTTGACCTCGCCGTGACTCGCTTTTCTGGGCTGCGTGCTCCAGAGCATCCAGGTGGAGTTCCCAATATGGCGGATTGGGTAACGCGAGAGGCGTACTCGCACGAGGTGAGCAGCTGTGGCTTCTGGCCAGGGGGTGGGGCAGTGGTAGACCCTGTTTTTTACGCTTACGCCTACCCTACACCGGAGGGATTTAAAGACTATCCCATCCAACCAAAGGAGGCTTTCTACAGCTCCCAGATGGGAGAGTTCATCCTACCGTATGAAGCAGTGCGGCAGGCTGACAATCCCGACGAATTGCTCCTCACCTTCCTCCAAAGTACCTACGATGCCGCTGCTAATTTAGGAAATTGGGATCGAGCAGCGCTGGAACGTACTCCAGTCTTACAAACTTAACTGGGGTCTACCTATAATCTGCTGCACTGCATGGAGGAGCGATCGCTTTTAGGATATGTGTTAGGAGGTTTAGGGTGAGTTAAGCTGTTAGTCCCTAATCGTAATACTCCCCTAACGGAAGATGACGAATCATAATTCGTTGCCTAAAAGAAGCTTCTATCGTTCCGATCCTGTGGCGTCTCTACTAATTGAGAAACTCCATCTCTCTCCTCTCAGTTTTGGGCTATTGTCGTTGGCGATCGTCGCTTGGCTTTATCTGCTCATTGCTTGCGTAAGCAATACACTGTGGTCTAAAGTAGGACAGGTTGGATTACTTCAAGACTGGTTGCCTTGGATATGGGTACTGTTCATTAATCCAGTAGTTGCGGGATATTACCTATGGAGTTTTCAGGCGATCGAAAACGTAATTAAAGACTTGGAAGAGTCTGATGTGGTGGAAACCGACAAATCAGAGATTGATCGGATTACTCTCAATCCCTACTACCAAGGGTGGCGCAAGTTTTTGGCGCTTGGTAGTGCTACCAGTTATAGTATCGTCGTTTTTATCACCCAACCTAGCTTAAAGAATAATTGGTATGGCTCTGGGCTTCTACCAACTTTGTCCGTCACGATTGCTACCTTTGCGATGATGTACCTGGGCAGTATGTTAGTTCTCAACCTGATTACTAATGTATGGATTCTCCATAAAATCCTGAGCCGCAAAGAGCTTCAGCTGAATGTTAATCCCCTGCATCCTGATCGCTGTGGTGGACTCCGACCCCTCAGTTATTATTCGCTAAAAACCGCCTATTTAGCCGCTGTCTTGGGAATAATGGTTGGCTTCATTGAATATCAGTTCATCACGCAAGGTGTCGCGCGTGTCTACTGGTTTGTTCACCTGATCATCCCGCTACACGTTGCCTTGTCAATGGCATGTTTCTTTGGTCCACTACTAGCCGCCCATAGAGGCATGAAGAAAGCCAAGGAAGAAATCTTAAACGAGATTGCTCAGCAGTTTCAATCAGATTATTTACAGATTCACGCTAACCTGGCTGGAGACGCAGAAACATTTAAGAAAGGCACTGAAAAAATCAAGGAGCTACGCGCCTTCTACACCTTGACTGACGAATTCCCCGTGTGGCCTTTTGATGTCCAAACCTTTCGCCGATATCTGCTAACTGTTCCTACTCCTCTCCTTCCTTTACTGCCAAAATTGATCGAACTACTGCTCAAGAAATGAGGCATTGAGCAAGGCTCGTTGAGAATTTTGGCAGATGAGGCACAATCCCATATCCAGCTGTGCGCTTTGAACGGCATATCAACTAACCTCATTCATCTCCCCTTGTCATGAGAGACTAGAGTGTAGATCCTAAATAGATTACAGGGTCAACCATTGGCTAAACTCCAGCTTCTGGGGATTAGACAAAACAGTTCGAGCGTTGGAATTAGGGAGGGAGTCGTGGCGTGGATCAAACCCCGATGAATGTGCAGGAAACACAGGGGCAACAGAGCATCCATCCGAAGGACTGGTCATGGCATTTCTGGCCTGCGGTGCCACTCTATCCATACGGCAGGCGGCGGACACTCCGCACAGAAGTAGTTAAGGACACAGTCTGGACCTTCGACCAGATTCAGGGCATCCTCTACGTCGTCGTGCCGATTCGCATGACCGTCGTTAAGCTCGAAGCAGGGGGTCTCCTCATCTATGCGCCCGTCGCGCCAACGCCAGAGTGTATCCAGCTCGTTAAGGAGTTGGTGGCAAAGCACGGCGACGTTAAGTACATTATCCTGCCCACTATCTCCGGCCTAGAACACAAGGTTTTCGTCGGTCCCTTCGCCAGACGCTTTCCGAATGCACAGGTTTTCGTCGCTCCAAACCAGTGGAGCTTCCCACTAAACCTCCCCTTGAGCTGGCTCGGTTTCCCTGAGCAACGCACTCAGGTACTCCCGAAGGACAGCAGCCAAACCCCCTTTGCTTCGGAGTTTGACTACGCAGTGCTAGGCCCCATCGAACTAGGACCAGGGCGGTTTGGGGAAGTTGCTTTCTTCCACAAGCGATCGCGCACGCTGCTTGTGACAGACTCCGTGCTTTGTGTGCCAGAAGAGCCGCCTGCGATCGTCCAACTTGACCCATACCCCTTGCTTTTCCACGCAAAGGACAATGCGTTCGATGTCGTCGAGGACACTGAAGCAAGTCGCCGAAAGGGATGGCTGCGCATCTCGCTGTTTGCGTTTTACTTCCAACCAAGTGCACTAGAGGCCATTCAAATGGGGCAGTCGATTCGCGATGCCCTAAAAGCGCCGGAGCGGTCAAGGAAGGCGTATTTTGGTTGGTATCCGTTTAAATGGAAGGAGGACTGGAAGCAGTCGTTCGAGGCACTGCGAGGGGGTGGACGTCTGTTTGTGGCACCAATTTTGCAGACCCTCATTCTCAACCGAGCGCCCAAGGAAACCATCGACTGGGCAGACAAGGTAGCAAGCTGGAATTTCCATCGAATTGTTCCCTGTCACTTTGACTCGCCCATCGAGGCAGATTCCCGTCAGTTCCGGCAGGCGTTCGCCTTCCTTGAGAAGAAACCTGGAGAGATTTGTAGCATAAGAGAGAGTGAAAGTCAACCCCCTCAGGAGGAGGACTTTAGATTACTCAGGGAACTCGATGAGAAGCTTACCAGATGGGGCATCACGCCGCAACCGAAGGAAAAGGTGTAAGTCCTGGCTTGAAAGTGCTGAGTGCTGAGTGCTGAGTGAGTCTTTCATCATTAGACCTCTTGCTCTCTCGTCGATCAAGACTATCAAATCCATCTGTGTTTATCTGTGTCCATCTGTGGTTAAAAATCCTTCCATCAGCACTGCGTGCAAGAGGTTTATTACTTACTCAACACGCGATCGCGTCCAGCTGCCTTCGCTTGATAAAGCACTTGATCAGCAGTTTGATAGAGAGATTGTAGGTTAGCACCATCTTCAGGATACTGAACGATTCCAGCACTGAAAGTTACCCGAAACTTCCTGCCATCCAATTCGATAAATTCCTCTTTACGCAAGGTTTCTAGTACCTGACTCAGCCGCTTCACTGCCGCTTGTTTAGTCATACCATACATCCCGATTACAAACTCCTCACCACCCCAACGAGCCACCACATCCTCGCTGCGGAAACTTTGCAGTAGGAGCTTCCCCAAGCGGTTTAATACCCTATCTCCAGATGCATGACCATACTGGTCGTTGATTCGCTTAAAGTTGTCTAGATCCAAGATTGCAAAGCAAAAAGGTTCACCCTTATGGTGAGCTAAAGACAGGAACCGCTCTACATCTTGAGTTGACTTGCGCCGATTGGCGACTCCAGTCAAAAGATCCGTTTCAGCAATACTCCGCAGGAGCCGTAGTCGCTCTAAGCGGTTGAAAATGCGAGTCACTAATTCTGAACCGCCTATTGGCTTGCTCACATAGTCATCAGCACCCACACCAAACATCCGCTGAACTGTTTCTGCATCCTTATGCACTGAGAGGAACAGCACAGGCAGACTGTTCCACTTAGGATCGTTGCGTATCACCTTGCAAAGTTCAATCCCGCTCACATGGGGCATATCCACATCCAAAATCAGCAGATCTGGTCCAGTGGCTTCCAAGACATCCCAAAGCCTGCGGGGGTCGTCGAGGGTGCGTATCTTAACACGCCAAGGCTGCAATAAAGCTTCTAGGGTGGCAAGTATCTGTGGGTCATCGTCCACCGCCAGCACCTTAAACTGGTCGGTGCGACCCTGCTGTAGTACCAGACTGACTACTTCCATTACTTGAGCAGCAGTCACCGGCTTATGCAAAAAGGCGCATCCGCCCAGTCGTGCCACTTCTACCCTAGCAATAAAAGTATTTCGGAATGTCAGGACTATGACGGGTACTGGTGGACTTTGGTTGGATAGTTCCTCAAGCAATGCTAATCCTTCATCAGTGGCGTCGGGAAAAGAGAGGTCAAGCACCACCAAATCCGGATGAGCATTTTGGATAATCTCTCTAGCAACCGAGAAATTGTTAACCCTATCTGCCTGCATTCCCCAAGCAACCGCCTCCAGGACTAAGCGTTGAGCTAGCTCTATATCGTCTTCTACAATTAATAACCGGGGCTGCTCGGCAAGAGAATAATTAGGAATTAGGAAGGATGAACTATAAACTGAAGCTTCCTCTGTATTCCCTGGAGGTTTGTTGATTTCCCGGTGCAAAGCTGCCACAAGTTCAGAGAGTAGCACTGCTGTAGAGACGTTGCCTGCAACATCTCTAGATTGCGCTAATATTTGTTCTATTTCCCTTGCTAGACAAGAGCCTTCAGAAAAGCCAAAGGTGCCTAATGAACCGGCTAATTTGTGGGCCTCCCGTTGCGCTTCTTGCCGCAGTTCATCGCTCAACCTTCCCGCAAGTAACGCTTTGGTGGCTTGGTCAAGCACTGCGACGCGGCTAATGATTTTATCTTTGAATTCTTCCCAAATTCCTGCTATTGCCGCCTGTAGGGTCAGGGTGTTGATTGAGTGAGGTAGTGATGGGGTGATATTCTCGTCCTCTCCCTCTGTCCCACTCTCCTCCTCTTCCTCTCTTGTCTCAGGTGGCGATAAAGGCAACTCTAGAGTTTCTGCTACGACGCCAGCTAGTTCCTCCCAGTCGAAGGGGTGGAAGAGGATTTGACCAATTAGCTTTTTTGGTAAGCTAGTGTCTAAATTCTTTTCCAGACAGTAAACTACTGACTTTTTACCTTGTCTCAGTTGAGAATAAGCACCTTCCAGCACTTTTGCCACAGCTGGACTGATAACACGGTGGTCGAGGATGAGTAACGACCAGTTTCCTCGCTCTAGTTCATTGAGGATTTGTTCACTGGTAGAGGTTAATTGCAGGGACACAGCACTCAATCGCTGCTGTAACCAAGCTCCCAGCTTTTCAGGTAAACCAGCCGCTACAATCTGGGGCAGATTCCGGGCTTCTTCTTGCACAAGAATCGGTTTGAGGCGATAACCCATGCCGTAAACTGTCTCAATTAAATCTGCCGGTGCGCCAGCGGATTTCAGTTTTTGACGTAACTTTTTGATGTGGGCTTTGACTGTATCTTCTCTAGGGGCGTCTTCACATGACCAAAGCTGGTCAAGGATAACGCTGCGGCTGAATATACGGCGGTTGTTGCGTAAGAAAAGCTCTACTAAAGAATATTCCTTTGAACTGAGATGCAGCAGTTGACTTCCATAGGTTACCTCACAGGTGCTGGGGTCAAGGCGTAGGTTCTCCCACTCCAGCACTGGAGCTAGAGCGGAATTTCCCCGACGCAGTAAGGCTCGAATCCTAGCCCCCAATTCTTTCAAATCAAAGGGTTTAACAACATAATCATCGGCTCCCACATCTAAGCCCCTAACTTTGTCTATGCTGGTGTGACAGGCAGTCAGCAGTAAAATCGGCATCCGGTACCCGCCAGAGCGTAACCGACGACATACAGTTATGCCATCTATCTTCGGAAGCATGACATCTAGCAGAATCAGGTCATAGGTGAAGGCTTCTACTAGATCCCAACCCGCTTGTCCATCGTTAGCCACGTCAACAACGTAATGTTGTTTAGTGAGGAAGTCTGTAACGACGGCTGCGATCGCTTGATCATCTTCCACCAGCAAAATTCTCATGCCAAAATCCCGCTGGGTACCGATTGATTATCAGGATTGCGTCGAAATGAACAGAAATCAAGAGCCAGAAGAGCAAAGGTGGCAAAGTCTTTATCCATTTATTGATCTATCCAAAATAGGGGGTATAGGGGAAATCTAATATCCCTTCCTAATCACGGAAGGGATATTAGATTTCCCCCAGGTCAAAACAAGGGATTTGATGTCCTCTGTATTGGCAATAAATTTAGGTCATTTGGGGAAGGTTATAGTATACTGATTTTCCTAATTTACTTCAATTATCATGCTAGTTTTTAAGCCAAAGCTGAAAGGAAGCGACCAGTAGTGCCGAATCATCTCATTGATGAGTCGGTTGGTCTGTTTTGTTACAAATAAATCCTCAGATACTGGCTAGATAAAACCAAGCAAGCAACCGTACATAATATGAACGCTTATTTCTTCTGAATTGGAATCTGAATCCAAAACTCTGTTCCTTGCCCTGGTTCAGATTTACACTTCAACATCCCACCGTGCTTGTCAACGATGATGTGGTAGCAGATAGATAACCCCAATCCCGTACCCTTCCCCACGGGTTTGGTCGTAAAAAACGGGTCAAATACCCTTTTTCTGACGTTTTCTGTCATACCGGAACCGTTATCAGTAATCCGAATTACAATTTCACCCGATTCTAGAACTTCAGTGCAAATCTGAATGGTAGGGATTGAGGAGCGAGACTTGCCCTGTACCCAGTCCCAATTTTCTAAGGCATCGATCGAATTGTTAAAAATATTCAGAAGTGCTTGATTTAGCTGCCCTGGATAACACAGTACTGGGGGTAGAGTGCCATATTGTTTGATTATTTCAATAGCAGGCCGTTGGGCTTTCGCTGTTAGTTGACTTTGTAAAATTAACAGCGTGCTGTCAATTCCTGTATGAATATTGACTCGCTTCTTCTGGGCTTCATCGAGGTGGGAGAAGTTGCGTAGAGACAGGACAATTTCCCGGATGCGGTTAGTTCCTGTTTTCATCGAATCCAGCAGTTTAGGCAGGTCTTCAGCTATGAAATCTAGCTCAATTTCGGCTGCCTCAACTTTAATTTCAGGGGCGGGATTGGGATAGTACTTGCCATAGAGGCGCAACAAATAGAGCAGACTTTGGGCATATTGGTTGGTATAATCGAGATTGCCGTGGATAAAGTTGATGGGGTTGTTAATTTCGTGGGCAACACCAGCAACCATTTGTCCGAGAGCAGACATTTTTTCACTTTGCACCAGTTGAGCTTGGGTATGTTTCAACTCTTGTAAAGCTTGCTGTAATTGAGTTGTTTGTTCTCTCAACTGAGCTTCTGATTGCTGCAAGGCTTCTTCGGCTCGTTTGCGTTCGATAAACTGACCAATCTGACTGCCGATCGCACTCATCATCTTGAGCAACGCTTCGTCTGGCGGCTGGATATTTTGACTGAAGAAGCTGACTACGCCGAGGATGTCGCTGCCGCTAATAATGGGGAAACCGAAGGCGGTATGTAAACCTTCTTTCTCGGCGAGGCGCGATTGCACAAAGTTATCATCCTGAACGACATCAGCAATCCAGTGGGGAGTGCAACTCGCCCAGATGCGACCGGGTAGACCAATACCGCAGGCAAAGGTAATCTGCCGAGTCTCTACCTCAAACTCTGAAAGACTGTCAAGCAAAGAGTCTTTTTCTTGCCTCTTGCCTTCCTCCGGCAGATGCCAAGTTTCCACACAACGCAGTACGTTGGTTTTCTGGTCTATGCTCCAAAATTCCCCTAGCTTCCATCCCAGACTCTCACAGAGAGCTTGCAAGATTTTGGGGATGGCTTCATTAATCGTGGTTGCTTCTGCCAAGACGTGGGCAGTAGCGTGTTGCGCCCCCAAACGCCATTCAGCTCGTTTACGTTCTGTGATGTCAAAGATTGCACCATCCAGCCAAATTACCTCTCCATGTTCATCTAAGGCACTTTGACCTTTTTCATAAACCCATCGGATGCTGCCATCGGCTCGAATAATCCGGTACTCCAAAATATAAGGCAAAGGAAGACGGGCGGTTCGCAGGGCAATTGGCTCATCCCTAGCGGTATCGTCGGGATGGATAATGCTGGCAAACGTGCGGACTTGATTGTGGATAAAGTCCGAGGCAGGGTAGCCAGAGATCTCTGCGATCGCATCACTGATGAAATCCATTGTTAAATCTGCGTCACAGGCGCAGCGAAAGATTGCACCAGGGAGATTGGAGACTAAGGAACGAAATCGCGCCTCACTCTGGCGTAGGGCAGCTTCTGTCTGCTTGCGCTCGGTGATGTCTTCGCAAATGCCTAAGAGATACTTAGGGTTTCCTGCCAGGTCATTGATCGGCATCTTCCTGGTGTGCAGTATCCTTAAACCTTGATGGGGAGTCTCGATTACTTCTTCTGGGATGTCCAGGAGTTGTCCACTTGCCAACACTTCTCGGTCTTTAGCCACGCAGAAATCGGCTTGCTCTGGTGGGAAAAAGTCATAGTCGGTCTTACCGCGCATTTCTTCATTTGTAAAGCCCGTGATTTCTTCACCAGCTTTGTTCCAAAGGACAAATCGTGTGGGCGCATTTGAGTGTAAGCCCTCAGCATCTTTGATAAAAACCCCGACTGGAAGATTTTCCACTACGGAGTTCAGGAAGGTTTGGGTGTGCTGTAATTGTGCTTCAGAAAGCTTGCGATCAGTGATATCCCGCCCGATGGCATAAATTAATTGCTCTGCGGGGTAAGGGACTGCGTTCCACAGAAACCATTTGTAGGAACCGTCTTTGCACAGGTAGCGATTCTCTAGGGAAATTGATTCAGCACCGGACAACAATTGCTGTTCTGCGGCAAGCGTTGCAGTTCGGTCTTCTGGATGGACAAATTCGATACGAGGTTTGGCGAGTAGTTCTTCTTTTGTGAAGCCAAGGGTTTTTTCCCAGGAAGGGTTGAGGCGCTTGAAATAGCCATCGAAACCACTGATGCAGAGCAGATCTGGAGAAAGGAAGAAGAAGCGATCGCGCTCTTGCTCAAGTGCTGTGGTCAAATGCACTAAACGGTCTGTATTATTGACCGCAATTTCTAGCAGGCGCTTCCCTTGCTCAGACTTGGGGTCAAGCATCCCACCCCGCAAAAGACCCAGTGCACCCCGGATTGAGGTCAGTGGTGTCCGGAGTTCGTGACTCACAGTTGAAACAAATTCATCCGCCTGATCAGAAGACAGCACACGAGTGTAGTAATCTTGCCAAGTTTCCGTGTTATTGCTGACGCCTTGATCGGTCATGTCCCTTATTTCTGCGACAAACTTGCATTCTCAACTACTTCCGCTCGAATTTTATGTTGAAAACATGAATAAAATGTGAAGATTTGGTAAAGAGATCGTTGCTGAGGGTTCTTGGCAGCAAGTTAGCCCTTGGTTAAAACTCAGCCTTAAGGGTGACTGGGGAATGGGCAGTAGGGAGTGGTAGATAATCTTACGGTGATAAGGGAGTAATATTCCTGGGGATGGCAAATCATGAATATGGACAATTCACAAACCTGGTATATTGTCAAGCGAAGCGAGGGTCAATGTGAGATTGTACCTAGTGAGGAAGCTGAAGACGAAAAAGCCCCAGACGTGACAGAACGCTGGGGTCCGTTTGATTCTCAACAAGAAGCGATCGCACGTCGCGTAGGACTGATTCGCGCTGGGAAGTGTCAACCTGCCTAGAGCGCCGGTTCAGCAATTATCTAATTCGGACGATTTTTCGTAGGGACTCCTGCCTCCGGTAAAAGCCCCAAAACCCTATCGAGCTGGAACTGCTGCCCTATTCTCTCTTGTCGCTGCAATCTTCTGCTTGAGAACATCAACGGCTTTGACATATTGAGGATCTGCCGGGGTGCCAACTTTGGTGCGATCCTGCTGCAATTCCTTACGCTGTGCTTCCGAAAGCTCAAACACGACATCTGGGGCAATTCCCAACTTATTGATATCACGGCCACTAGGCGTGAGATACTTAGCGATCGTCACGGCAAGACCAGAGCCATCTCCCAGTCCTCGCACCGACTGCACCAAGCCTTTCCCAAACGTCTGAGTTCCCACTAAAGTGGCTCGTTTATCATCTTGTAATGCCCCGGAGAGAATTTCACTGGCACTGGCTGAACCGCCATCCACCAGAACGACTAACGGCTTATCGGTAAGAGCGCGATTGTTGGCTTCCTGACGGTCAGATTCTCCCTGCCGGTCAACCGTCGAGACAATCCCGCCCTGGTTTATCCACATCCGAGCAATTTCAATACTGGCATAGAGTAAGCCACCAGGGTTAGAGCGCAAATCTAAGACATAGCCAGTCACCTGCTGCTTTTCTAAATCTTTGATGGCATCTCGCATTTCCTCAGCCGCATTTGCGCTGAATTGAGTTAAGCGAATGTACCCAACCTTCTCAGCCGGAGTATTTTTAACGCTGTAGTGTACAGGACGAATTTCAATCCGCGCCCGTGTTAGCCGATAATCCTTTTCCTCGTTGCCTCGCTGAATAGTCAGCGTCACTGGGGTTCCTGCTTGACCTCGAATGAGTTTGACGGCATCATTGACATCCATGCCTTCGGTACTCTTGCCGTCAATCTTGGTAATCACATCCTTTGCTAGGACACCAGCCTTAAAAGCGGGTGTATCCTCAATGGGTGCAATAACCATCAGCTTTTTCGTTTTCTCATCCTGGGCAAGCTGAATCCCCACACCTGTTAATTGACCAGAGGTATCAATCTGCATGTTCTTGAACTCTTCTGGGTCCATGAACCGGGTGTAAGGGTCCTCCAGCTTTTTGAGCATTTCCCGGATTGCCTTGTAAGCTTCTTCCTGGTTGGTGTAAGAGCGGTTTAGATATTCGGTGCGAATTGCCTTCCAATCCTGCTGGTTGAAAGTGCCATCTACATATTGGCGGTCAATAATTTGCCAAACTTCATCAACTAACTCCTTAGGACTTTCGCTAAAAAAAGCCTGACTTTTAGATAAATGAAGACCAGCGCCCGTAACCGCAACAGTTGTTAATACCAACGCTGTCGCACCAAGAACGAGTCCACGTTTTGTAATTACCATAATCCTTTCACAAGCTGGAGGAAAACTACTGCAAAGGAGTTACGCTCACTCTAACACAGGCCATGCCGGGACGCTCCTAAGCCTATACTTCTATTGCAGGAAGCTAGCTTCTAGTCCGGAAAATACACCTCGTACCAGTATCAGTTGGCTTTTGCTTGAAGTGTTGAAGGTAAAATCTCCTTCACTTTCCCACTCTTTTTGGTGTCTCAAGCGGCTCACAAAGATCGCGATCGCTCTGTCTGACTTTGGGATTAGTTTGTAGATAGTCTCGCAGCCAGTTGCAGCTCTTGTCCAAAAGCTCATCCAAGTCCAAATTCCAGACAATCACCGTATTATCCTCACTCGCGGCTGCAAGTGCCTTCCCGTCGTTGCTCCAACTGACACTAGTAACGCGACCCTCATTAGCTTCCAATGTTTTAATCAACGTGTCGTCAAGTCGCCAGATCTGTACCCGGTTGTCCCAGCTTGTTGTTGCCAGAATTTTTCCGGTGGGGCTGAAACGGGCATGAGCAACACTATCAGTATGCCCTTTGAGAGTTCTCAGTAGCTCTCCATCACGGCTCCAGAGTTTTACCGTGTTGTCATAACTGGCAGAAGCTAACATCTGGGAGTCGGGTGAGAAGTTGACATCTAAAACCCAATTGCTATGACCTTGGAGAGTTTTCAGTAATCTCCCATCAGCTGTCCACAGTTTCACCGTGTTGTCATCACTGGCTGAAGTCAGCAATTGACCATCGGCGCTAAAGCTGACAGAGTTAACACGATCGCGATGCCCTGTCAAGGTTTTGAGCAAGGTACCATTGCGATTCCAAAGCTTCACCGTCCCATCTCGACTGGCAGAAGCAAGTCGCTCTCCGTCAGGACTAAAGCTGACATTCAACACCCAGTCGCGATGACCCGTTAAAGTCTTAATCAACATCCCGCGACGATTCCAGAGTTTGACTGTCCCATCCCGACTAGCAGAGGCGATTCTCTGACCATCGGGACTGAAACTGACGCTATAAATGCGATCGCTATGTCCCCTCAATGTGTGGAGCAGCTTGCCTGTACGATTCCAGATTTTCACAGTACGGTCACTGCCCGTCGTCGCAATCAGCTCACTGTCTGGTGAAAACATGACATCTCTAACATCACCCTGATGTCCCCGTAAAATCAGGCGAGACTGCTCACGACGACCCCAGAGCTTAATTGTTTTGTCTAAGCTTGCTGAGGCAAGGAGGAGTTTTGAGTTTTGAGTATGAAGTGCGTCGGTATTCGGAACCTTTTCCGAATAAGGAGACGCGGCTCTTAGGGGTTTTGAGTTTTGAGTCTTCAACTTAGCACTCAAAACTGTTAGCGATCGCTTCGCCATCGCGACGTTAGGAGCGTCAGTGGCACTTCGTGCCAACTCAGAACTTTCATCCCCAAGGTTTGCGGGACTGAAATTGACTGCAGTGACGCTGTCGCTATGTCCGGTAAACGTTTTCAGTAAAGTGCCGTTGCGGTTCCAGAGCCTTACCGTATTGTCAGCACTCGCCGAGGCTATTCTCTGACCATCGGCACTAAAAGCAACTCCAAAGACCCATTTATCATGCTTCTGGAATGTTTTGAGCAGTTTGCCGGTGCGGTTCCAAAGCTTCACCGTTTGATCATCGCTAGCTGAGGCTATTCTCTGACCATCGGGACTGAACACTACACAGTTAACCTTGCCACCGTGACCTTTGAGACTTCTCAGCAACTTTCCTTGAGGCGTCCACAGCCTGATCGTCTTATCCTCACTAGCAGAAGCAATCATCTCACCCGTGGGACTAAAGCTTACCGACTGCACCACACCCTTGTGACCACGAAAAGTTCTCATTAACTTGCCACCAACAGTCCAAAGTCGAATTGTGCCATCGCCACCCGCAGAAGCTATTCTCTGCCCATTCGGACTAAAGCTCACGCCGTATACACGACCGAGATGACCCCGAAGCATTCCACGAGGAGTGCCATCGCGACGCCAAAGCCTTACCGTGCCATCCCAACTACCAGAAGCAATCAACTGTCCATCCGGACTAAAAGCTACGCTGGTGACGCTGTCCTTATGACCTTTGAGGGTAGCAACTAAGGTTCCATTGGGACGCCACAGTTTCACGCTTTGATCTCGGCTAGCAGAGGCAATTAGCTGACCATCCGGTGAAAAACTAACGCTCCAGACGACATCACTATGTCCCTCCAGGCGATTGCGCTCTGAACCCCCGTAAACAGCTTGCGAGAGAGCTGTTACCACCTGTAAGCGGGTATCTGGTTCCACCCGTAGAGATGAGGAAGGGGGAATAGGGAAGAAGAATTGTCCAATTCCCAGTCCCTCTCGGGCTTCTAACTGTTTTATGCGTCTTGCCGCTCTTAACCCTTCCAGCAGCGCATCAAACTCTTTATCTGAGGCAAAGAGCGCTTCTGAAGAGGCACTGATTGCACTCAGCTGGGCATTGATCGACAGTGCTGCTGCAAGTCTTCTTTGAACCTCTGCTCGCCATCCCAATCCAGCAGTGGTAAGTGCCAGAACTGCCATCGTAATGCCAATCGCGATCGCTCGCAGTCGCTGACGACGAACTCGCAACAGTTCAATCTCACTTCTTTGTAGCTGTGCCACAATATTCAACTGGGCACGCTGCTCATACTTTTGACGAATTGGTTCGACCAGATAATCGTGAACCAATTGATATTGGTCTTGTCGATCTTCCGCCACTCGGAACACCAAACCAGAACCCTCCAAAATCTTTAAAATCAAGTGGAGTTGGTCTTGTTGGGTTGCAGGTTTTAGATTTGAAGGGGGCAGGTTTGAAGACTGCTTTAAACGTTCAATCTGGGCTACGTCCTCACCTTTGCTCCGGCGCTGCGCTAGCAACTTTCTAACCTTCAACTCTTCTTGGAGCAACTCCGCTTGAGTTTTCCAGGGGCGGGTGCCTCTGTCATCCGTTAAGGAGAATAAGACTTGCCAGACAGTATCTTCGTTCTCTTTGCCACAATCGCTGATCACGTTTAAGAGCGATCGCTCTACCAGAGATGCCTTTGGGTCAGCACCCAAGGCATAGTATTGTTCAAGGGTTGTAATTTTTTCGGCTTGCAGTTGGGCACCGACTACTTGCAATTCAATCAGACGAACCGTTCCCGAACTTCCTGCTAAATCTTCCACGAGTCTCTCAATGAGAGATTCTTCTAACTGAAATTGAGAAATCGCCGCCAAAGTACAAATGACGTTTTTGGCGTCTTCCGGGCAAAGATCCCCTAAAGGGTAGCGAAGCTGTCGATCCAGAATGTTGTTGTTGATGGCATTTAGATTGCTATAGCGCTCGCACTCCAACAAATAATGGAGATAATCTTCTCGCAGCGATAAGATGACTTTCACAAAGGGAAGATTCAGGCACTGGGCCAAAAAATCATAAAACTGACGTCGTTCCTCCAGGTTGGTACAAACGAAAAAAAACTCTTCAAATTGGTCAAAAATGAGAACGGTTAATAAATTGCGCTCCGAAAAAAGTCGCAACTGTTCCAGAATTGTTTGAAGTTTTTGGGAGGTTGAAGGTTGTTCGCCGGAGGCGTTCCCGGAGGGTAGGTTTGACGGTTGATTTAAACTTTCAACCTGCAACCCTTCTTCAACCTGCAACCTTCCAATATCCCGACGTGCCAATACTTCTGTCAGACCTCTTTCTAACTCTCCAACCCAATCTCTGTAGGCTTTTTGGACAACAGACATTGGTTCTCTGGCACCAATAATTCGTGTTTCTAGGGCTGGTACCAAACCAGCATTAATCAGTGAACTTTTGCCGACGCCGGAAGATCCGTGAATCACTGTCAATTTATGGTCATTGCGGCTCAGGCGTTCGATGAGGCGATTGACATCAGTTTGACGCCCAGCTGCCACGATTTCTAGACGCGGATTCCGAATTCCCCGACTCTGCCACTGGGGTTGCAAGGGGGCTGCACCGATGAAGGTACGAAATCTATGCTGTTGCTGAATCGAGCGTTGCTCTTGCTTGAGTTCAAAAGCTCGTAGGTATTGCTGCTGCTCAAGGTAGAGCGATCGCAATTCCTCTAAGATGTCAATGTAAAGCTGTGGTTCCTGTTGTAGAGAGTTTGGCAACAACGCCTCTAGCTCTATAGCTTGTTCCAGGGAAGTGACAGCGGAGGTAGACTCACCCAGCTGCCGTTGCGATTTAGCCAAGAGCAGCAGATACAATCCTCTATGGCGATTGCGCTGTGGTAGCGAGTAGGGGCGAAGCTCTGCACTTTGTGCCGCAACGCTTAGGGCTATCGTTTGCAAACGCTCCGCTAGCTTTGAAGGAGTCGATGGACTTTTTTCGCCTCGTGCGCGCTGTACGAGAGCAAGCGTCTGCTGTGGTTGAAGCGACTGGGATTGCTCAAGGATTTGCAGGGCCGTTTGAGCTAAGACTTTTGCCTCCTCCCAATTGGACTGTGCATGAGCAACAGCCGCCAGAAAGCCATAAGCTTGAGCCAGTAGCACCGGAATGTTTTGGGTTTGAGGCTGTGCCAGAGACTCTAGAGCCAGATGCTGTAAATCTGTCCAGCTTTGCAGGTGTTGCAGCACCTCGCCTAGCTGAATCGTCAACTGAGCAACCAAGTCTGAGCGTCCAGCTGCCGCAAATACTTCAAGGCAGTCACTGAATGACTGTCTGGCTTGCTCCCAATTGTTGCGACTCTCTGCTGGTTGCAAGTCTGCTTGACGACAATAAGACAAGCCTATGTGATGGAGCAGTACCCCGACCTGCTCTAAATAGGGTAATGGGCGTCGTGGTTGGGGGCTAGAGGGAAGAAAGAGTGTCGAAGATGAAGAGCTAGAGGCTCTTTCCCTAGTTCCTAATTCCCAGTCTCTCGGCTCCAGTTCCTGCCGCCAAAAGCCTAGACTCTGCTGAGACAGCTCTATAGCGACATCAATTTGGTCATAACTAAAAGCATCTCGCGCCAGAATAAACTGCCAAGTGGCGCAATGGGCTGGCTCTAAACTGACATCACGAGAGTGCAAGTCCCGCAACGCCACCTCAAGTTCTTGGCGTCGGCGGCAACCGGGTGCCAAATTGAGAACATCGTTGGGCAGAAACTCTCCCAGATCACTACCCAAAATAGTCGCAAACAGTTCATTTGTTGTTTGATGCCACAAAGCGAGTAACTGGTCGCTGGCAAGTTCAAACTTAATCGAAGTGGCAGCCCAACTCTTAAAATCGGGGGCAAACCGTGTCAGCTTTTGCAGTACCTCGTCAGTTACCCACAACACTAGAGGGAGTGTCAAGCTTTTACGAAACTCGTCTCGAACTTGGTTAGTCGAAATTAGCACTTGGTCAATCGCCTTGACTGACTCTAGACCGAATACGCTCAGGGCCGATGTCTGTTCACCGCGTCCAGCAGCGGGAATGATCGTATACAGGGTCGTGATCGACTCTTGCAGAACTAGCTCACTCAGGGGGACTCCGGTCAGTTCTTGCAGCCGTTGCCACATTTGCTCTTTGCAGACCTGATAGTTGCAGCGTGCCAAAATCAGTGCAAAATGCCCTTGAGATAGAGTAATTGCCCGAGCTAGCGTTGATAGCGATCGCTCATTGGATGCTGCTACTTCTTCTGGTCGATCTTGCTCCCTCATTCTTTCAACGTTTTGACCGCTACCGTGGAGAATTGCCATTAACGCTACGAGTGTTACCCTACGTTGAGTAAAATCTTCAAACCTTATATCAACAAAGTTTTGGCGCTTTGATGGAAAAACAAGTGCAGTCAGGCTTTGCTCAAGACTGACTCTAAGCACCACCTCAGCTTTAAGGCTTAAGCGTTGTTTTTCTCGCGTCAGAGTGACCTCAACTGGACTAAACTAGCCCTCCTGTCTAAACAGTGTTCTCAGTTCCCACTGGTTGATGATTTGGCTCTCGCCAAGAGAAGCGCCTTGGTAAATCCCTCTCTTAAATAGCGTAATACGGCAATACGCTCCGTAATACAGTAATCGCTCACTCGTGGTAGTCGCTTGCGCCACCTCGAATTTTCTTTCTTGAAAGATCCAAGTAATCTCCGTAAAGCTTGATAAACCGGGGTTTATTTCCTCAAAACCACGAGATTAGCTGACCTCTAACCTTAAAAAGACATAATCCTCATATCAGTAATTTCCCTGAAATCTTAGGTAGCACTTAACCTGAGATAATTGCGAACAATCACGCAATTTTCATATTAAGGATTCGCCAGAGATCGTCAGTGATCAAGGATTGGAGAGCTTCGTGATTCGATAGGATAAACAAATGTGAGACAATGATTGCCAGGGTGTGATACAGGTCACTGACTCGACTCGGCTCGAAATTTTTAAACGTCATGAGCCTGACCGAAAAGGGTCTAGGGCGTCGGTACTGGCGATTGGGGAAGAGGAAGAGCGTCGCCCCTTTCGTGGTCAATAGCCCCTGTCTTTCAGACACCTAGGCTTGCACCAACCCAACAGGTATTGCCTGCTGCCCGGTGTGCGATCGCCTGCGATTTGGCAGCAGAAGTTTTTAGCCGGTGCTAAAAAGCAGAGGCACTCTAGTAGATCACGGCAGAAATAACTCATGCAGGCGGCAGAAGTATGAGCGCCAGTTTCAAGATGCACAAGGGTAGAGGAGAAGCAAGTATCTATACTCTCCCCTGCTCCCCTGGCACAACTGAGGCTTTATGCCGAGCTGTACTAGCCGGTTTTTCTGGCTAAGGCTAAAGACCGAAATCTTGGCGTTTCTGCCAGCGCTGGGTTGATCCAAAACCAGCGCCCCAATTCATCCCGGTATTCATAGACAAAGGCACTTCGCAACAAAATTTGGTATTCTCTTTCGCCTCTGACAAGCTGCTGTTGTACCACTTGAAACAGCAAATCCCATTCCTCCTCATCAACTCCCAGGGTGAGGTCATCGCGATAACCTTTAATGACACTTTCTAAGCAGCTGCGCGAGAAGGGAGGGTCTTCTTGTTGGAGGCAGCTATAGAGCAGCCCCAACAAGTTGCGGACATGACCACCACTAATGCGGCACATCCGGTCGAGGGTTTCCGGGCTGTCAAAAACCTCTGAGATCAAATTCAGCCTCGCTTGAGGCTCAACATCGGGAAAGGCTCGTGCCAGGACTAGCTGTCGCAGTAGTGCCATCCCCTTAGGGGAGTCACGACCATCTCGTAACTGTATCGGCACCATCGGTAATACCTTGGGAGCCACACCCCCTCCCAAGCGATTCTTCAGTGCTTCGTACTCGTTTGAGAACATTAAAGCCAAGGGCAGAGTGTAAACCACATGGCAGTTCAAACGTCGTAACTGAGAGCCACGGTCGATGAATAGGTACTCAGGCTGCGATCGCCCGGAGGGCATAGGTCTTGGATCGACGCGATCGAGATTATCAACAATCACCACCAAACCTTTCTTGCCGCGCAACTTAAGCTCCTCGATTCCCCGCCCCAGAATTTCTTCGTTGATGGCGTTCAAAATCCCTTGGGTTCGAGGTTCCAGGTGCTGTCTGAGTTGGTCACGCAGTTGAGGACTGTCTTTGGTTTTGGCCGTAATTTTGGCAATGCCGACGGAGAGTTCGGCTTCTGTTGACAGCTCGACGGGAGTCTGCAAAAAGTCTTTGATGTCGTTGAATAATTTAGCAAAGTACCGAGGTCTAAGGTGGATGCCTATAGATTCCAGGCTTTCGCTGACTGACCTAGCGATGCTGAGCAAAATATCGCTGATATCCACATCCGCCATGTCTAGGTCTTTACTAGACTCAAAATAAACGACATGAAATTCGTGCTGCTCCAACTGGGCTTTGAGCCGAAACAGCTCTGTGGACTTCCCACAGCCGATATGCCCTGTAAACAGCTGACAAGTGGGTTCCTCCGGTGAAAGGCGGATAATAGTTCGTCCTAAAGCCTCGATAATCCTGCCGCCCCGCACGGAAGAAAAATCGATATAGTATTGACGATCCTCAGGATTCCCTACAACTAGAGTCTTAGCAGGATTACACGCTTTGAAGAAATTTAGTAGATGCAGTTTCATTCTTATCAAGACTTACGCAGTCACACCCTGGAGTAGAGAGTAAATCATTCACCCACACTTTATGGAGGGGGTGTAACCCCCCTGGGGCATAAGAGATCTCAGACTTTTGAGAGGTCTTTCCTGATCACCAGTCGCTTTTGGTTGTAAGAGTTATTGTTTCTCTACCGCCCTAAAATCATGGGAAACGCAATGCCCTAAGGGGGAGTACGGAGTAGGGAATGGGGGAAGAGTTTTGTACAAAGCTTGAAACTTCGCTTTGGGTTGGCTGTTTCCCCACTCCCACGCTATGCATCCTGATTTTCTTTTTAAGGGCAGACTGCTAGAGCATGGCGTTAGCTCTGTAGGCTGATCCCCGTGCGATCGCTTTTCGGCGCAAGTCCCCTTTCAATTGAGGTCGCTACCCAAGCCTTGTCCAAGCTGGTAGCAGTGATGGTTAGGATACTTACAGCGTCAGCAATCAGGAGTGGTTAAATGGGAAAAGTATCTTGGGCTATGTGGACAGGCGATTACAGTTGACTGGATTCCAGCCGCTATCTTTACTGTCCTCCCTTCACGCGACAAACACCTGAAACGAAATTACATCCTTTGGACCCGAGCGGTAGTAGATGACAAGCATCGCATCAGTCTCTCAAGAAAAATTGACCGACCGGCGCAAACAGCTGCGACGCGCACGCCGGATTAAATCTTTTCAGGCGATTTGGCGATCGCTTTTTGTTGGCGGCATGGCCAGCAGTTTAGTCTGGGCGATTACGTTACCAGATTGGGTGATTCGTCAACCGGAACAAGTTGTCATTGAGGGCAATCACTTCCTTTCCTCTAAAGCGATTCGCTCACTGCTGCCCTTGTCTTACCCGCAGTCTATACTGCGAGTCCAACCGCAAGCGATCGCCAAATCGTTAGAGTCTCAAGCCCCAATTGCAGAAGCCACTGTCAGCCGTCAACTTGTGCCGCCGGGATTGACGATACAAGTCAAAGAGCGCAAGCCGGTGGCGATTGCCGTTGGCACCGCCTCGAACGGTGCGATCGCTCAAGCTGCTGCTAGCCAAAACGCCAAAACTTCACACGCTACCCCACCACCAGGTTTATTGGATGAGCAGGGCGTCTTGATGCCCTCTAGCAGCTATACAAAACTGGAGCAAAACCTTGAGTTGCCTACTCTGAAAGTGATTGGCTCACGCGATCAATATCGCCCTTACTGGTCGGAAGTTTACCAGGCAGTGAGTCACTGTCCCGTCAAAGTTTTCGAGATAGATTGGCAAAATCCAGCCAATTTAATTCTGAAAACCGAGTTAGGAAACGTACATTTTGGTCCTTACAGTTCCCGATTTACTGAGCAATTGGGTGTTCTTGATCGGATGCGAGAATTGCCAACTCATATTAGCCCCAGCAAAATCGCCTACATTGACCTCAAAAACCCAGACTTCCCGGCAATTCAAATGATCAAGGGAAATGAGACACCTGAACCAGGGACTTATTAAGATTAAGAATGAAGAGTGTCCTAAAGGTGCATCGAGTCCGCTGACAAGTCCTTGCCAACGACCCTTGACAATCGCCCTCTTCAAGACTGTCAACGTCCTGACAAGAGGGTTCGTTGGTTTTTCAATCGACTTCCTCTATAGTTGACTCAGATTGCTACCTATAACTGATAAAGTTGTTTATCGACTCTGACCTATTGCAATGACTCTTAATAGTAAACTAGAGCTTGCCCATCAAAGCTCTCATATCGCAGAACGCGCCGCTCTTTCAATCGGAGTGGACAATTCCCATCCCTTCAGTAACTCTGGATTACAGTTCGGTCAACCGTATGATTCCAAGGGAATACCCAGGGAAGAAACCAGGAGTGACAATATCGTGCCAGGTAGCGTTGCCAAAATCAAAGTCATTGGTGTCGGCGGAGGCGGGGGCAATGCGGTCAACCGCATGATTGCTAGTGAGGTAGCTGGGGTCGAATTTTGGTCGATCAATACAGATGCTCAGGCTCTCGCTCAAGCCTCTGCCCCCAAACGCTTACAAATGGGGCAGAAGTTGACGCGAGGACTTGGTGCAGGAGGTAATCCAGCGATCGGCCAAAAAGCCGCTGAAGAATCCCGCGACGAAATTGCCCATGCCTTGGAAAACACTGACCTCGTTTTCATTACTGCCGGTATGGGAGGCGGCACGGGCACAGGCGCGGCTCCGATTGTTGCCGAAGTGGCAAAAGAAATGGGTTCCCTGACCGTCGGCGTCGTCACCCGTCCCTTTACCTTCGAGGGACGCCGTCGTACCTCTCAGGCGGAGGAAGGCATTGCCGCTTTACAAAGCCGGGTGGATACCCTAATTGTGATTCCCAATAATAAGCTGCTGTCGGTAATTTCCGAACAGACTCCAGTTCAAGAAGCCTTTAGAGTTGCTGATGATATCCTGCGCCAAGGGGTGCAAGGAATTTCCGATATTATTACGATTCCTGGTCTGGTTAACGTGGATTTTGCCGATGTCCGTGCCGTGATGGCGGATGCGGGTTCAGCGTTAATGGGTATTGGTGTGGGTTCCGGGAAGTCGCGAGCCAGAGAAGCGGCGATGGCGGCAATTTCCTCTCCCTTACTTGAGTCCTCTATTGAAGGAGCCAGGGGCGTTGTTTTTAACATCACTGGCGGCACCGATCTCACCCTCCACGAAGTCAATGCTGCGGCGGAAACGGTCTATGAGGTTGTTGATCCCAATGCCAATATAATTTTTGGGGCAGTGATTGATGAAAAGATGCAAGGCGAGATCAGAATTACTGTCATTGCCACTGGCTTTAGTGGAGAAGTCCAGTCTACGCCAGCAATGAGAGAAACCCCGTATCAGAGGCGACCGATTGCACCAGCTCCAAATCCCCCCGCGCCTAAGGTTGATCCCACTAATAGACCGGGATTGGATATTCCAGAATTTCTACAAAGGCGTCGCTTTCCCAGGAGTTGAGACTCCAAGGGATTCAAGCGCGTGGGATTCTTTCTTCATAGGAAGTTCAACGACCTTGCCCTCAGAAAGCATGCAATCCCTGCGTGTCCTATGGCTGCAAGTCCACGCGGCAGCACCACTTGATCGGCGGCAACGTCTTTGTCTGTCTCCTATCCACATTCATCACATTGATGTTTGCTCCCGCAGATGCTCTCTTGGGAGTAGTTCCCTCGGCGCTAGCGAGTACTGCTTACTCAAATCTTTCTTTCCCGTCGTTGTAGCGCAGTTTAAATAGGTCTGACTAATGCTGTTGGGGTCAACCTTGAGGAAAAACACTCCACGCTTCCAACAGACCGACTCCAAACGACTTAGTTTTCTTGATGATATTTAAAATCAGTCTTTATTTATTAGGATGACGGCTCAAACTCCATCAAGAGTACCGGTTGCTCTGACTATCGCTGGTTCTGATAGTGGCGGCGGTGCTGGGATTCAGGCAGATTTGAAGACCTTCGCCTTTCACTGTATCCATGGCACCAGTGCTCTGACTTGTGTGACCTCACAGAATACTCAGGGCGTCACACGGGTTGATGCCCTGCCAGCGGCGGCGGTGGTTGCCCAAATTGAGGCAGTGGTCAGTGATATCGGCGTTCAGGCTACGAAAACTGGGATGTTACTGAACCAGGAAATTATTAACGTTGTGGCGTCGCTGGTGAAAAGTTTAGGACTGGATAACTTGGTGGTAGACCCGGTGATGGTATCGCGGACTGGTGCCCAATTGCTTGATAATGATGCGGTGGCGTCTTTACGGGATGTCCTAATCCCGATAGCGGCGAT
>CBDTXL010000022.1:0-30187 GCA_965364435.1 uncultured bacterium | reverse complement strand
TTTGCCTGACGGCTCAACAGAGTCATCGTCAAGGGCAACCACTTGTGACCAGATTAATCACTGTTTCCGTAATCCCAGTAAATAAGTACAACTAGAATTGGAGCGATCCGGACTCGGTTAGCAGATTTTTTTTTTTTATAAGATGCTTATTTATTGATAATATCTTTCATTAGGGAATAATAATGAGAGTCGCTATCTGTATTACAGACTCCCAAAGACTTAGTCGGAAATCCTCTTACAAATATCAGGCGGGGGTTGAAGTTCGGAATATGTAGATTACAGTTTAATAGAGCCGCTGTAATACAGCAGCGGCTTGTGTACACGGCACGGGGCTATTGGCAGTAGCCCCGTTTTCTGTGAGTTTTGCACGTGCTCAATCAATGCCGTGCCTTGTGAGGATGCGTACTCTTAGTAAGATTTAGAGGGGATTTTACTGTTATCTCAGAATGAGTTTCTATCCCTCGACTTTGCAGGGTTTGTTCAAATAATTCAGTAGAAAGCGCTTGTTCGACAGGCCAAACGCCGGGTTTGTTGAGTTTAGCTGTGAGCATCAGTTCTGCAATGCTGCCAGTACCAGCGCCAGCTGCCACCGCTGTGTTCTCATGCACCAAGGTTGAACAGACACTCTTCGATTGACCCTCTTTGTGACCTGTGACTTCCGAACGAATGGCGACACCAATGCCGCTGAAGCGATCGCTCAACTGTGTCATGCGGTGGCTGACATGAGACAAAAACTCAATGCCACCTGGATTTTTTATCCAAGATGGCGGAAAGATGTGGGCAGCAATCCAAGTGAGATGATTATAAAAATCGGGAACCGAGCCGAATTTGGTAATGACAGTCTTAACAGGGAAGGAGTCAACGAGTGTAAAAGCTTCTGGCATATCAAACCAGTAGACACCTGATTTTCCATAAGGAGCAGGGAATTTAACGGTTTCGCGATCGCTATAAGGTTTCACCCTTTGCCACTGGTTATCGATCCAAGCTTCAAACGGCTGTTGTAAACCCAGAAACGTTGTCCGCATCACGGTAATTCCAGCACCACCAGACCCCGCGACAACATAACTCAGGTGAATCCGTTCTGCCTCATCCAGTTGTTCGACATCATGACGCACCATGCTGTTGGAGATGCCAGGAAAAATCCCCGTATTGACAATCCCAGTGACTCCTTTCCCAATGGCGGCATCGCGGCAGGCTAAAGCTTTACGGGTAAAGGCACGGTTGTCACTGACATCGAGATAGTTGACGCCTTGTTCGATGCAAGTTTTCAGGACGGTAGCATCCCGGTAGACAAAGGGACCAGCACAATGAATCACAAGGTTATGAGACGCGATCGCTTTTCTTAAGCCCTCCTGATCTGCCAACTCCAGGGCAAGAAACTGCACTCGCGGCGACTCCTGTTGCTCAACAGCTACTTCGGGTTTCATCGGACGCCCGGTAACTGTAATTTTCGCCTGCGTATTGGCAACTAGGTCTTGCGCCACACTGCTGCCGATTCGTCCTCGCCCTCCAAGAATCAAAACCTGGTCTGTCATCGCTCTTGCATCGGTAACATCGTTCCTTATTCCATCATTTGTGAGTTACCCCGATCATCGGTACGCGGGATGAGATTTTGTCTGTAAAAAGGTGGATTTTGGTTTTCAACCGCAGATTAACGCAGATAATTATCAAATTCATCCGCGTTTATCTGCGTCAAGAAAGCGGTTCCCCTTTTCACCAAAAGACAACTGACACAACTCCTCACGAGAGCTTGAATACAGATTCTACCGTTGATTTGACGGCATTGCCCGCGTCCTTCAGCTTTTGGCTAATTGGCTGCTGAGTATTGAGAAACACACGGGCACAGTTGCGACCAGGCATTCCAGAGATTGAACCGCCTGGATGGGTACCAGCCCCCGTGAGAAATAGACTGTCAATCGGTGTTTTGTAGTTAGCAAGTTCCGGTAAGGGGCGGAAGAAGACCATCTGATCGAGGGTCATGTCAATGTGATAGTAGTTCCCTTTGTATGCCCCCAGCCGCGCTCCCAATTCGGCTGGACTTTCCACGCGACGAGCCATAATCGCATTTTTGATATTTGGCGCATAATCGGCAAGCTTATCAATTACGCGGTCAGCCACTTTGTTTTTCAGTTCATCTGTCCAACCCGTACCATTCAAACCCGTTCCCTCAGCCCCAGCAATCTGATACGGGGCAAAGAACTCAATCCAGAGGGTATGCTTTCCTTCAGGAGCCATTGACGGGTCTAGCACTGTTGGCACATCCAGATACATCGAGGGATTGGAGTCAGGGATAATTCCCCTCGTTGCCAGGGAATGTCCCTCTTCTACATGAGCCACAGAGTCAGCAATTAGCACTGAGCCAATCAGGTACTCGTCTTTGTGGTCAAAACGTTCAAAACGCGGCACTTCTGATAAGGCACAGTCTATTTTAAGAATTGTTTCATTGTTATTGACAATGCGCCGCTCTAGTCGTTCTCGTAGGTTGGGGTCTGCTGAGTGGAGATCAGCAGGGTCAACCATCTGGAGGAACAAGCGCTTGGCGTCAATGTTGGAAATCACGCCCTTGTTGGCGCGATACTCTTTGCCCCCGGCAATTCTTACACCCACAGCACGACCGTCATCAATTAAAATTTGCTCAACGTGCTGGTCGGTTAAAACGACGCCACCCTTACTTTTAACTAAGTTTAATAAAGCTAGAGTGAGTGCGCCAGTACCACCACGGGGTCGAGCCATCCCAGGGTTATGACGTAGCGACATCATCATTGCCCCAATGGAAATAGTTTTTTGGGAAGGAGGCGCTCCTAATTCTGAGGCAAGTCTTGCTAGGGGGGCTTTGAGAAACTCTGAATCAAACCATTCATTAAGAATATCCTCTGGGCTGGTTAGCATATTACGAACCAAGTCCAGTGCCTTGTCAATGCCACCCACGACCGACAGGAGGTCTTGAAAATTTTTCAGACCATAGTTACCCACAATATCAATAATTGATTTGGGCGGCGCATTAAACATGGGAGTGATTGCTTTGGTGACACGCTGCCAGTAGTCCACAAATTCACCATACTTTTTGGCATCGCGATCGCTATAGCGGGCAATCTCGGCACAAGTCTTCTCCACCGACTGGTGAGCCAAGAAATACTTGCCATCGGGGTGGGGGCAAAAGACAACGGGGTCACACCACAGGTATTCCAGCCCGTATTTTTCCAGTTCTAATTCCTCGACCACTGGTCCCAAGTGAATAAATTCGTGGTCGATGGCACAAAGATTGAACTTGAAACCAGGGGCTTCCTCTGGTATGGCTTCCTCTGTTGTGGCAGCACCGCCGGGAACAGAACGCTTTTCCAGTAGCAACACACTATAACCCGCTTTTAGCAGGTAGGCGGCACAGACCAGTCCGTTGTGACCTGCGCCAATAATAACGACATCGTAAGATTGCATAAATGAAGCTCTATAGACCAGTGACCCCCTGATTGTAAAGAATTGAAAAGGTCAGCTAGTCTATCACGGGAAAGAGATTGGCATATGCACCTCCTCTGCCCTTAGTCCCAGACCAACACCTCTAGCTGGACACTAGGCGCTTCGCACACAAAGAAGGATGAAAGTTTCTCTTCTTCTCCTGATCACTTTCAAGTTAGAGTCTGGCTGAAAGTAATTGTCACAGCTATACTGGCAAAGACTGGATATTCGTGTAACTGGAAAGTATCAAGTAGTCTATGAGTCCTGTTGTTAAAGTTGTTCAACCCTCTGGTATCTTAGACGGCACAAAAGCCGGTCAATTTCGTCAAGAGATCAGTAACCTTGTGGAATCTAACGTCGATATCGTGTTGATTGATTTCCAAGACGTTACTTTTATGGATAGTTCGGGTCTAGGAGCGCTTGTCCTGGCACTGAAAACGGTTCGTGCCGCTGGTAGCAAGCTCTTCATTTGCTCTGTCAATGAACAAATAAAAATGTTATTTGAACTGACGAGCATGGATCGCGTCTTTGAAATCTTTCCGACGCGAGCTGATTTTGAAAACTCTGTTGTTTCTACCACCTAATAGCAGATTGCTTCTGCCCAAGGGGAGTGTCAATCAAAGTTGATTTCCAATAAAGACAAATCATCATCAAAATAGTCTTTGGGGTTTACGGCTTTAATAGAATGCAAGACGTGGTCTAGGTTACAGGCACTGTTACTCCTACAGTCTGCCAGCAGCTGGACAAATGGATCAAGTCCCCAGAGGGTGCCATCCGCTTGATTAATCTCGTAAATCCCATCACTGAATATGTACAGGGTGCTGAGTTCGGCGACTTCGCAGCATTCATCAAGATAATCGACTTCAGGGAACATGCCAATGGGCAAGCCTCGTGTCTGCAAACGTTGTGCCTGAATGGACGCCCCTGGCGTCTTGGAGAGCAATACAGCGGGTGGATGTCCTGCACTAGCGTAAGTTAGTTGACGCTTAACCCGGTTATAGACCCCGTACCAGATGGTAAAGTACTTATCATTGCGCTGAGTCATCTGGAACGTTTCATTCAACCCTCGTAGGACATCGCTGGGTTGATAGTAATTAATGTGAGGAAGCGCTCGCGACTTGAGCAAATTCAAGACAGAAATAGTGGGCAAGGCGGCTCGTAAGCCATGTCCGGAAGCATCCAGCAGATAAATTGCCAGATGTTCTGAATCAAGCCAGTAGTAATCAAAGCCATCACCCCCCAGTTGCCGAGACGGAATAAACCGGGCGTCGATGGTCACTGGTGGCTCAGTCATCCGGTCTGGAAGAATAGAACTGACATATTCAGCAGCTTCTGCTAATTCCGTCTCCAACAGCTGCTTTTGTTCCTGCAACTCGCGGCTGGCTTCATGCAACCTCAAGCCTGCCCGCACTCGCGCCTGCAACTCAAGCATTTCGATAGGCTTGCACAGAAAGTCATCCGCGCCAGCATCCAACCCCTTAACACGATCCTCAACTGAACCGAGAGACGTCAGCAGAATAAACATGGTCGTTGAAAGTTCTGGCGTTGCCTTAACTTGGCGACAGACCTCCAGTCCGTTCATGCGTGGCATAATCCAATCGCAAATGACCAGCCCCGGACGCAGCTGTCGTGCCTGTTCTAGACCTTCTTCGCCGTTGCTGGCAACTGAAACGTCATAACCCTGGTTATGAAGGGTTCGTTTCAGCAATATCTGAATCGCCGGGTCGTCATCAATAATCAGAATTTGGTTCATGGCATCGAGGTACTACAAGTCACTCTTGGATTTGCAGATGCACTTGCTTACAACGAGGGCTGCAACTGAATTCAGTTGAGTGTAGTTTAATGAGAAAGTGATACGGATATGAAGGCAAGTTAGTTAATCGTAGAGCAAGGGTTAAATTCAGGGTAGACTGTATTGTTCCACACGGAGAGCGGTGCGTTTACGACCCGGCTTGGGTGTCGTTGATTTAAAAGGCTTTGAGCAGTTGAAAGACCTTAAAAAATTCATGAGGCAATTTCCTACCGATCGCACGGCGTTAGAAGAAGTTTTGTTATGGTTTGAGGAGTTCAACCAACCGTCTATTCCCAGAACAGTCTGGATACAGTGCCAATTAGCCCTTGCGGAAGGATTCACCAACGCTGTTCGTCATGCCCACAAAGATCTTCCCACCAATGTTCCCATTGATATCGAAGTTACTCTATTTCCCCAGTCTTTAGAGCTGCGAATCTGGGATCAGGGACCGCCCTTTGATTTAGAAAAGCGGCTCCAGAATCTGGAGCAGAGTGTGGATGAGCATTCTGGGGGTGGGCGTGGCATCGCCATCTTGCAAAAAATCGCAGACCATCTCAGTTATAAACGCACAGATGACAACCGCAACTGTCTGTTAATTGTGAAATGTTATTAGGCGCTCTTTGAGGGAGTGGGGAGTAGTGGCTAGAAAAAGCAAGCGATAGTCTGCAAGGTCATAAACTGAGCTTTGTTCAGTCATTTAACAATCCTTTTAGCTTAACCTATAAGCTTGGGTTCAAAAGCGCAATCTGTACCCGTGTGTCTCAGTGCAAGAGTTACTGTATGGACGCGCCAGCTGAGCTTTGTTCCAAGCCGAGTTACTCGAAGCCGTGAGGCGCTAAGATAGCAAGGTTGTCACGGACTCGTCACTCTCACACAGTTACAAGCCACTACACCCCAAATCGCACCATCAAGAAATACAACGGTGGGTTCTGAGGTTCTTCAACTATAAGAATCTGTTCCTGCTATTAACCTCTACTTTGAAACATAAACATAAGCGACGGGAGTTTCCAGAAACAAACTGGAGTTTTCTTGTGCCACTTGATTTTTAGAGATGCTAAAAACTGGCCATAGATTATTAATGGGTTGCACCATTTTTGATTTCGGTTGTAATATGTAATCACCTGATTGACAAATTTTAACCCATTTTAATCCTTTTTTAGTTATATAAGTATCAATATACTTATACTGATTGTATAGTTTTCTCGCTCCCTCATAGTGTGGATCACAAAAGGTTGATTTTGCCGGTAATTGATTCAATATATAAATGATGTCAGCCGTTGCAACCAATCTGTCTCGACCATATTTACTATATAAGTACTTATAATTAAAAGTTAGATTCGTCCAAGCGGAAAAGCTTATACCTAATATTAGTATTATAATAATAAACCTGTCGTTTTTCTGGGAAAAATCTAAATAGGCTATACTCAAGCTACTAAAAATTATAGGAGCGAATATAATCAACATTTTATAATGAAGAAAGAAAATTCCTTTGTAGTTTGAAGCGGCGTATAGATAAACCAACCAAGTAAAGACTAGAACCATCATAATAGTTCTATTTCCTTTAAACTTACCGATTCCCAAAAAGAGAATTAATGATAAAAATATAGTAGAAATGCCAACATGCACCCAGGAAGAGCCTAGAAAGTAGGCTTGTTGTCCTAATTCAAAATAATTAATTACTGCTCTACTTAATCTTTGCAAAATAGTAGATCTGTGGGTATCTTGACTTGAGCTAATTACTGTAATAATAATTTGCTTAGTGTTAAGAAAACCGCGACTAAGTTCTCCCCTCCAATAGGGTAATAAAGCTATAAGTGTAGAACTAATAGATAATCCAGGTAACAACCATTTTTTGGGCGTCCTACGGTTCCTATAGATAAAGAAAGTAGAGCTAGCCATAAAAACTAATGGCATAACAAAGAGCGTAGTGGAATGTAAGCTCATTAAAATGGCTAAAGTTATTCCATAGAGTAGCCAACACAAGGATTGAGCGATTACATTAAAGTCCGCTTCTAATTGGTACTTGTAGAGTAAAATAAAACAAATCAGAAAGAACGGTATAGGGCTTGGGTTCCAGTGGAAAGTACTTATAAAGATTTCTCCGAAAAGTAGACTATACCAACAACCAGCTAAACCTGCCACAATAAGGCGTTTTGATAACTTAATATTCTCTTCTAAGAGTTGGTAGACTAAGTAGATTAAAAGCGGAATAGATAAAAAAGAAAATATAGCATTAGGTAAAGCCTGATATACTGGGTCAGCTCCGAAAGCGGTGAAAGGGAAAACTAGATAATAATAAAGAGGTGGTAAATGATATCCTCCCACAGAAGCGGAAGGCCCCAAAGTTGGCCAGCTTCCTTGCCACATATTCATATATATATAAGCATCTCTGACCTGGTCAGGAGAAGGACCTATATCAAATGTGACATATCGAAAAACGCTGACTACTCGACTAAAGAAGCCAAATACTAGGGCTAATAAGATTAACATATAAGCGGTTAATTTTGCTCCATTGCCCTTGATACGGAAGATTGATTGAACCATTTTCTAAGTGGGGTTAGCTCCAATCACTTATCTTTTTCAGGTTTCTCGGAACAGGATTGCTGCAAAGTCTGAGTCTTCTCTACTCCTTGGCGTTGACCAAGTGGCACAGTTCTTTCCTTCATAAAGTAAATTTCAAAGTTATCCAGTTGTTTTGACCCCTTGTGCTGCTCGTTCCAATTGCGGCAGAGATACGCTCCATAGTAGGGGTAAAGCTTCTTGCCGATCGCCCGATTGAGATTGATAAAATACGTTCGCCATTGCATGTTCCGATAGATGGCGTTTCGCTGCTTCAGACTTGGCTTCTCCCAGACTACAGGACCACTACCCTTGAGAATGTCAATTTCAGTTCCATCCTTGAGCTTACCTGGGATCACATACCAACCATCATCTTTTGGTGGACTTGGGGCAAAAATACTCCACGACTGATCTATCCTCAAAAGGCGACTAATCCAGTCAATTGAGTTGAGAGTCTTCCTGTCCAAGGTTTTAGGGCTCAAACTCCTGAAATTCCAGACAGTAACATAAGCCAGCAGTAGCAAGGTTACTATATTCCTGGATCGGGAAGAACGCACCTCAAGGGGACGGAATTTCAAGGGTGCAGTGAATTTGCCAGCTATCTTGCGGTTGGAGGCAATTGTCTCGTAGAATTTCGTGCCCACAGACATCACTGGACTCAATCTGAGAATCGGTGCTAGGGGTCCAAATAAGGGGGAGAGGCTAAATACATAAGCGATCGCTTCAAACTTGAAATGCCGATTGTCTTGCCAATCCACAACTACCCAGGAATTTTTTGCCTCCATGTCAGCACAAATTGAAGGGTCATCCTGAGCCATGAGCAACGGTGTCCCCGGTAAGATTAGGAAGGTGCGAATCAGGTATACTACCTTCTTGCAAAAGCCGCAGTCCGCATCATAGTAAATCTTCAGCCCTGCCCGTTGCGGGGTGTACACTCGTTTGTAAAGCGCATCCCAAACCTCACTGGGGATAAAAACTAGCCAGGTAAATATACCCAGAGCCGGAAACAGACCGATATGTAGAGTCAATCCGAACCCTATATGTAAGAGGATAAACGTGATAATCGTAGCGCTACGGAAAAACGTTGTGCGGAAGGGAACAAAAAGAAACAGTGGTCCGATCCACTCCAGAACCAGGGTTGCAAAGGTGGAAAGCGTTAACAGTGGGGGAAAGTTAAGGAGAAATTGACCTAAATAGGCGGCGTAAGCGTCATAACTCAAGGCATAATAAACCGCACTCCCCTCTGGCCACCAAATCGGACTTTTAGTCTTAAAAGCTGCTGAAAAGATGTAGACGTAGCAAACTTGCAGCGTCAGCGCTAATGTAGCAGCCCAGAGGATGCGCTTGGGTAACTTCTCGGTCGATGAATTGAGCGCACTATCCACTGAGTAACAAGCACCTAAGGGCAAAAACATTGCCCAGAACAGCAGGGCACGCAGCATATCGTCCCCAGCAAAAAGTAATGTTTGATTTCGGTTGTGCAGAGAGATCAGGAGCGCCCAAGAAGCGATCGCTGCCAAGCGTGTCCGGTAACCAACCAGCAGCGCCAAGGCTACCAATCCGGCGAACACAAACAGCAGGGTTTGAACCAGGGGTTGACCGCTGATCAAATGCACCGACCAATACCAGGGCTTTAGAATTCCATCGCTCAGTGCCGTGCGGGGTAATACGCCAAAATCTGTATAGTGTGCCTTGATATCCCTAGAACGGATGATTAAATCGGAAAGGATAATCACCGCTATGCCAATCCGAAAGGCAGCTAGCGATCGCAAGTCGAACCCAAACAATTCCTCAAGCTTTTTGGTCAAGATTGATTTAGGTTTTCGCTCACTGGAAGCCATAAAACGGTAGACCTTACCTTAATGGAAAATTTTGTTGGATTTAAGGGCGGCTTTTGTATAACAATTCCTCGTGGTTCCTATTATTTATGGCTAAACCCGCCCCTACTCTTGCGTCGCCGGGAATTCGCCCCTCGCCGCCGTCCCCTCGTTGCCAATCCCTTCAAGACGAGCCTCACGAGCCTCGCCGGTTGCTTCCGCAAACTAGCCAGCCCCTTCAAGACCCAACTGCTGAGCCAATGCCAAAGCACCTGGAGGCGATGGCGGAGCGTTGGCAGCCTCTGGAGATAAACCAAGCGTCTAGTGAGACAAGCCAAGAGACCTTCTAGACTGATGCCAAAGCTCGATACAGCTGCCGCATTCGTTCCCAAGGTTAGCATTTCTCCCAGGTGCAAATAGCGGAAGCGTCGTAAAGTTCGTCGCCGAAGAGCCGCTCTTAGGTTCCAGGCTGCACAAGCTGCCTGTTGAAAAGCCGCTTGTGCTGTTGCTGGCACAGGTTTCCCTCTGGCATCTTTGATCTCTGCCAAGTCACCCAAGGCAAAGACTTCTGGATAATCAACTAACTGTAGGGTAGGGAGGGAAAGAAGTTGACCTTGGTCGTTGTGCCGACAAGCAAGGTTACGTACCCACTCTATAGACCGGGTACCAGCCGTCCAAAGCACAAGGTCTACAGGAAAATTGCTAATCTGGTTTTCCTGAACCAAGGTGATTTGGTCAGGTTCAATAGCGTCAATGCTGGTTTCCAAGTCAATCTGAACACGGCGGGCTTTCAAGGATCGGTGAGCCGCTGCTCGACTAGAAGGGGAAAAGGTTTTGAGAATTTCCTTCCCTCTGTCAATCAGGCGTACTTCTCCCCGTTCCCCTAAACGGTCAGCGATCTTGCCAGCTAACTCCACTCCATTAGGTCCGCCACCAACAATGGCAACCCGAATTCGTGTTCGGTCAGAACTCTCCAGAAATCGCAGCTGTTCTTTGAGTCGCTGGGTATCAGCTAAGGTGCGGAAGGGAATTGCGTAGGCTGAAGCACCTGGTACGCTATCTAAGTGAGTCTGACCTCCCACCGCCAGAACCAGGTAGTCATAAGCAAGTTGGGTACCGCTTTGAAGCTTTACTTGGCGCGTTTCTAGATCAACCCCCTCAATTATCTCCTGGCAAAACTCGATGTTTGTTGGACCAAGCAGTTTCTCAAAAGAGGGAGCAATTTCCCAGGTTTGGAGTTCGCCTGTGACCAGTTCATAGAGCAACGGGGTAAACAGAAAGTGATCTTTCTGCTCAACGAGGGTGATTTGGCAGTTTTCCGATTTCAGCTTTCTTAAACGGTGTAGGTACAAAGCTGTGTAAAGACCGCCAAAGCCGCCACCGAGAATGTAAATGCGGGTAGGAGTTGCGCTCCTTCGAGGGGTTTGCTCCGATTTGACCTGTCTTCGGTGCCTTTCGCTGTCTAGCTTGCGGTCCATATTATTTAACAGGGATATTTAAGCTAATCATCAAATAAAGTTGATATAAAATCCTGTTGGCATTGCAGGCATTTAGGGTCAGCCGAAGCGCTAAATCACCACGTATACCAACAGCGAGGGTCAGTTCTAGTCTATTGGGGCAGTTTGCTCAGGCAATCGGCTATCCTCAGGGCTTTGACCCAATCACTGGCTTGAGCTGTTCAACAAGCTCCAATGACCTGATGATTCTGGCGTTGTCTTTGAGGTGATAGTGTGTATCGGCAAACAAGTTAGAGTCTGTCTTCATATTCAAGGTGTCTTTTTCATATATCAACGGAGCAATTTTGGCAAGCTCCTCCGCCGTTTTTCTAACGTTACTAACCGATTTATCGTCGGTCTTAGCATACACCCAGGGCAATGAGAGCACTAGGGTTGCTCCCTTTGCCTCCACCTCCTCTCGGAATTTTTTGATCCGCTGTACGGCATGTGGTGTTGCGGGTTTGTCGATAGGCAGCTGCCACCACGAACCCGCGCGTTGTTTCACCGCCGTGGGGTCTCCCTGCTCATTAACCGGATCGGAGTAGTAGCCGGTGAATTTTCCTTTCTCGATCAGGTCCAAACTTGACTTAGTTACAGCTCTCAGAGTAGGCGAACCCAGCATCAAAAGGTCTTGAGCTAGCTGCTTTGGTGGCACGCCTCCCAAACCGGGCTGTCCAATTGCTACCCCAAACTGACCAGAGCGATCGCCAAACCCATCGTCTGACCAAAGTAGTAGGTACTCTGGAATTAGCAGGACGATGTCGCCACGGCGGACTTGACTCAAAATGCTTGGCAGGATTACATCTAGACCAATCGGACCATCTAATCCCAAGTTGAATACTGGCATGCCCAGTTTTTCTTCCATTAACCCGGCATTTATGGTATAGTGCGCTCCCGATCCTCCGGTGATCAGTAAGCGCCTCGGTGCTTCGATTTTGCTTGCCAAGGCAATCTTGCGTTCGTACATCATACGCAGCCAGCTCAATTCTCCACCGTAGCGCACGTTGTACAGGTAACCAGCAGACCAGGCTAAGCCAGCAACAGCGATCCAACTAGCAAGCTTCCAAGGTTTCCACATTAGAAATCGAAGTAAATAAACTGAGAAGGTTCATTTGCAGCGAGCAAGAAAGTTAAACCAAGCAGAACACGCGCTACCCAGGGTGATAAGAGCAACTCATACTCAGACTCACGCTTTTGCCAGACGGCAAGATGTTCGAGGAACAATACCACATTTGCCAGAATGAGTGTGAAACCCAGGGCACCAAGCTGATTGACACTGAACGAGCTTATTGCATTGTTAACATTCGAGAGGGAGTACGCTAAAGGGTTAGCCAGTGTTTGCAGCTTGATGCCCAATCGGCTGATATTCGTCTCCATGAAGAATAGACAGCCAAACATCACGGACCAGAACGTCACGGCCCACGATACGAAATCAGGCATTAACAGACGCTGACCAAGGAATCGACCCGTGTACCTCAAAAGCAGCAGTAAAAAGCCATGATAGGCACCCCAAAGGACAAAATTCCAAGATGCTCCGTGCCAGAAGCCTGAGAGCGTAAACGTGATAAATAGATAAAAGGCAGCCCATTGCTTCTTGGTTCCCATCAAAGGGAGGAAGACATAGTCTCGAAACCAGTTATTCAGCGTAATGTGCCACCTGCGCCAGAATTCTTGGATGCTCAGGGCGGTATAGGGTGCCAGGAAATTGATGGTTAACTCAACCCCGATAGCTTTGGCTATACCAACTGCCATGAAGCTATATCCGGCAAAATCAAAGTAGATTCTTAGTGTAAACAGGTAAATAGATAGCCAGACCAACCAAGCATTCGCTGTTTCTTGGTAGTCGATGTACTGTGTCAAGTTGTCCCCCAGCACCAACTTCATAAACAGACCCAAGGCCAGCCACCTAAGACCCACCTCGAAGTTCTCTACAGAGAACTTGAAGCGGAATTTTGCCATTTGAGGGAAAAGTTTTGACCGGCGCTCAATCGGACCGGCAACGACATGAGGGAAGAATGAAACAAAGTTGATGTAATCAATGAACCCAATCGGCTTCTTGTCTTTGCTTCTGAGTGAATCCACTACAAAGGCAACCATCTCAAAGGTATAGAAGGAAAGACCTGGAGGAATTGCCCGAACGCCAGGAATGGCAACATCGCCTCCCCAGTTCGCTCCAACTCCCCTAACCGCTAGTCCAAGCACATCTTCCAAAAAGAAATGCAGGTACTTGAAGTAGGCCAGGATCGCCACGTCGATCACGATCACAACCACCGCAATCACCTGCGCCTCCCAACCTCGACGGCGCAGCATCAGCCACACCATCACATAGTTGAAGATTATTTCAAAGGCAAAGATGATGAAGCTTTTGGAACTCGCATTATAGAAGAGTATCAACGACAGCAGCATCAGACCGATGCGGTCGTAGTCATCTTGCCAGAGCTTCAGGCGCTTACCTACATAGCGAACACTTAAGAGTGGAACAATGAATAGGAATAGCAGCCACCAGAAGGAGAACTCAGTGAAGTTCAATTAACTTTTTCCTCCCCAGCATTGAGTTGATTAAAACATACCCTCAATTTAGCTTTGAAGGTATGTTTTTCATTCAGACCCTTTGTTTGTTACTGATCAAATGGGTGTCGAATGGCGCAAACAAAACAGAGAGAGAGGGGAAGCTTGAGCAATAACCAGTCGCTTTCCAGTTCTAGGCAATCAACCCACCAATGTTCTCCTCTCTATACCTGCTAGCTTCCGCTAATCCGTCCCCACAGAGAACCCCAACCTTTAGAAGCAGAGGCTTTCTCTTTCTCTGTGTTGTCCTTATGATTTTCCTCTACCTTTTCTTCAGGAGCGACGTTGACCAATGCTGCCGCAATATCGAATTCTTTAACCAAGTATTGCGACGCTTTCTCAATCGAAGGGTAGTCCCATAAAAGAGTCTCAGGAAGCTCCAGTCCAAGCCAATCTTCCAGATCACCAACAAGGGTAACCGCATCGATCGAATCTAGACCGTAACGGGTTAAGGGTTCGCTAACATTAATGGTCTTTGAATTGATCGAAAGTTGCGAAGCCAGCTTGCTAACTAGCCAGTTTTGAAGCGCTTCCACAGAAGAAGTCTCTGTGTTCTTTCCGTTACCTTCGACGTAGTTCTCGCTCAAAACATCATTATCCTTGTAGCTGGAGTTCTGAAGTTGCATGGGGTTTATGCTCCTGTATTTCGGTTTTTGCTAGTTGGAAAGGGACAATTGAAAACAGCTGCTCTTGGCTGTAAAGCTTGAGAAGTTCTTGGGCGGCGTTTTCCAGGTAAGCCCGATGAGAGGCTGGGGTCTGCCAGGGTCGTAAGGGACGCAAGATCCGGTGGAGGCAAAGTACCAGCCATTTGCCGTCAGCGAAAAAGTCACCCAAGCGTTTCCGGTTGTACAGCCACATGTGGACGCAGGCGGTCGCCGCATGTAACCGGCAGTACTCCTTGGCGAGTTCAAAGGCTTCGGGAGATTGGTCATGACCATGTTCAAACGCTGAGTTGGCGATCTGTTGATCCTGGGCGTTTAGCTCTTCTAGGATAGCGTTTGTCAGGGTGATGATTTCCTGTAGCACTTCGCTCTCAACCTCTGCTTCCTGCTGCATCTGGTGCAGGCGGTTAAGAGACATTTCCAGACCGTGTAAAACGTCATCTCCCCGACTGACCAGTTCAAGGTTCTCTGGCACAAAACGCGGCAGGGGTTTGTCTAAAGAAAAGCTGGTTTCCAGGCGAGACTGCAATGCCTCGTTACTGGCGGTAGTCCTTCTGGCGCGATATTTCGCCAGTTGACGACGTTGCAGAATCAGGGAGTGTAAGTTAACGACCGTGCTGCCGTCAAACACGCTGATAATCGCATTGTCTTTGAGAACCTTTTGAAAAATTCCCCAATCATGCTCTTCCCGCAGGTAGTAGCGGGCTCCAAGCACAACGGAGATGTTTTGCACCATGCTCTCAAGGGTCGTGGGCACAAAGTATTTAACCGCGCCTCCCCAGACACTAAATTGCTCAGGCGCTACATGAAACCCTCTGGCCGCCCCAATATTGACGCAATCACAGATCAAGATGTCTAAGAAGGCATCAACTAAGGTTTTCCGAGCGTGGGGAATGTCGAAAACGGTTTTGCCGTAGAGTTTCCGGTTAAGGGCAAATTTCAGTGTAGTTCTCAGGGCTGTATCAGAGGCTCCTTGAGAAAAGGCGGCACACAAAGGTCGGGTAATCTGAAACCCTTTGAGCGCTAACTCTAAACCAGCTCCCTCTTTTCCGATGAGCATTGATTCGGGAACAAAGCAATTGTCGAACCCAATGCCGCTCATATCGGAGCCGCGAATTCCGTGGGTCTTGATCTTAGGAAGATTATAGTAAGAAGCCGGGTCGAGTTGGTTTTTCTCTACCATGAATAGAGATAAACTGCGGCCACCCCCCGCATCGTCGGTCTTGGCTAGTACAAAGGAGACTCCAGAGATCGTAGCTCGGTTAATCGGCCACTTTTCCCCTTTGAGGAGATAACCCCCAGGAACTTTCGTTGCCCGAAGATCACTGGCTACCAAATCACTGCCATGTTCCCGTTCCGAATAGGCAAGACACATCGCGCCATTTTGATTTTTGATATAGTTTGCCAGTCTTTGTTTCTGTTCATCCGTGCCTGCCATCCAGGTGAGAAAAGACCAGAAGAGTGTGGTGAAGCTGATGCCAGTTGTTAGGTCACGCCGCGACATGACTCTGACAAAAGCAATGAATTCCTCAAAAGAGGTGAACTCTCCCCCACAATTAGCAGGAACGTAGTAATGTTGAAGCTTCCAGTTGTAGAGCCAGTTAAGTTCCGCTTCGGGAAACTCCTCGCGCTCATCCAGCTCAACCGCACGTTTGAAGGATAGTACGCTTTCTGGATTGTTGGGGTCTCCCAAATCCCGCTCTAGTGCTTCTGCGACCCAGTACTGCTTTAGTTGATGCGTTGAATTGTTCATTGAACGATCGCTCTCCAATTGAGTAGCGTCCTTGAGAGTAGTTCGACCAGCTTTTCGTGGCAGGCTCAACCCTCCAGGGAGGAGGTGTGCCAAAGGCCAAGAATTTTACGGTTTGCTAGCTTGCATTTGCTGCGCCAGGGATTCTACTTCCCCCTGTAGATCTCTGTACTTTGCCGTAAGTTTAGGATTCTCGCTCCAATCGGCGATGACATCGAGTTCTCCAGACAGGAACTTAGAGCGACAAGCGCGGCGCTGAATCTTCCCACTGGAAGTCTTCTCGATGTTTCCCGGCTTAACGAGTACCACAGCATAAGCCTGCAATTCATGCTCCTCTGCCACTGCCTGACGGATGGAAGCGATCGCTTCATCAGTATCCAGGTTCTGAACATGACGCTCAACCTCTTGGACAATCACCAATCGCTCCTCGCCACCTACCTCCACCGAGAAGGTTGCCCCATAATCGGGACGCAGGGCTGGGTGAGTTTGCTGAACGGTCCATTCAATGTCCTGAGGATAATGATTAGTGCCTCTGATGATGATCAAGTCTTTAATGCGACCCGTGATAAACAACTCACCATCTTTCAAAAATCCCAGGTCTCCAGTACGCAAAAACGGTCCAACGCCTGTGTCTGCAATGTATGCCTGGAAGGTTTCCTTTGTCTCTTGGGGCCGATTCCAGTAGCCTTGGGTCACACTGGGGTCTGATACCCAAATCTCACCGACTTCATCAGGCCCACATTGGGTAAGCTTTTCAGGGTGAACGATCGCGACCTTCGTCTCACAAACCAAGCGACCACATCCAGGTAGCGTCCGCACACCATTCTCCTGCTGTTTTTTCGCCTCAACGACCCGATTTTTTTCTAGTGCTGCCGCATCGAGAATGCACAAAACCGGGGGTTCCTGTACTGGGTTGGTTGAAACCAACAGCGTGGCTTCGGCAAGTCCGTAAGCCGGTGCAAAAGCATTCCAGTGGAAACCACAGGGTTCAAAGGTTTCAAAAAAACGCTCCATCACTTTGGGGTTGATCGGTTCAGCCGCGTTGCCCGCCGCCTGCCAACTCCTCAGATCCAGGCTGTCGCGTTGTTCGGGTTTAATCCGACGAATGCATTGGTCGTAGGCGAAATTAGGAGCCTGACTGTGGGTTGCCTTGTAGCGGGAAATCGTCTGGAGCCATTGAATCGGTCGCTTGACAAAGGCGAAGGGGGACATCACATAGCAGGGCGTACCGTTATATAGCGGTTGGATGAGTCCTTCCACCAGCCCATAATCATGGAAGTAAGGCATCCATGTTGTAGTGATGCTCTCTGGTGTATACCCACATGCCCTGTTAAGGTAAGCCGAATGGAACATCAGGTTCTTGTGGCTGATCATCACACCCTTCGGCGTGGAGGTAGAGCCAGAGGTGTACTGGAGATAAGCCAGCATATCGCTGTTGACCCCTGGGTCTTGCCATTCCTCTGCTAGGAGGAGATCGACCTGTTCCGTGTCGATCCAGCGCATCTCCTCGAATTCCGGGAAATCTGAACGAACGTTCTCTACCAGGGAAATAATTTGAGAGGTCGTCAGGACTATGGAGGCTTGGGCGTCCTTCACGATCGCCCTCAGTCTAGGCAAAGTGCGCTTCATCCGGCCCCCATCTGGGGGAGGCACAGGGATGGCAATGAACCCACCATACAGGCAACCACAAAAAGCGGCTATGACTTCCAGCCCCTGTGGGTAAAGCAGCAAGGCTCGCTCCCCTGGTTCGCTATGCTGTTGGAGCAAAGCACCGATAGAGCGGGCTTTACGGTCGAGTTCCGCATAAGTCAGAGAAGGTCCCTCTGTCTTTCCATCAATCAGAAAGGTATAGGCTCGATCTTCAGGTTGCTGGAGTGCCCTCCCACGAAGGAGTTCGATTAGTGTGGAAGGCTCAACAGTCGGTTTGGAAAGGCTTTGAGTCATTTTCGTAACTCCAGGAGGGTAAAGATCAGGCTAAGGCGTTCCCTAGATTTTGCTCCTGTAAAATTTATTTTAGGGATTGTGTAAAGCGTCATGTGCTGTAGGATTTTCTTTAATGCTCTGCTAGGAGCGGCAAGACTTTAGCGTAAATCTCTAGGCTAATTAATAGACCCGATTTAGAGGTAAGTATAAAAACCTAGATCGGCTGTATCTGTTTAAGGCGCGTATCCCTCATCTTTCGTGATCCGGATTCTTATATCGAACTCAGGTAATAGGAATGATGGCATAGGCTGTTAAGAATGGAAAGCTGATCTAAGTTTTTTTTACAAAGAAATTATATTTAAATATACCTAGCGATAGAATAAATAGTAGTAAAAACTCAGCTAAAATACCACTTTCAAGGACTATATACAAAACTTAATACATAGAAATTACTGAGATTGATTAAAGTTTCTGTAAAGTTCCAGGATCTGGTAGCTTTGAACACGCTCAGCCTCGCTCAGCCCAAGGGTAGGGGAAATTAAAAGAAATGACTCCTACAGGTGTTTGGGGGTGGAGCATACAAGGTATTAAGTGCGATCGCATCTAAGTCAGACCTTGCAAGAATTGGGGTAGGGAAATCAGCTCAGGACTTACGCCGAGTCTCTCCAAGTAGGGTGGGCATTGCCCACCCTACTTGTATGGGTAGAGTATAAACCTTATTTCAAACAGAGCTAGCGGTTGGTTGGGGTGTCGCCTCTCTACGCTGACGCCGACCCTGCAAAACAATTCGGACACCACCAGCAGGGGCGATAGTAAGACCACGACGGATGGGTTTGACGGGTTTGGAATCTACCAGCGCCAGCTGATAACGAGACAGTATAGTAGCTAAGACCAGCTTCATTTCCAACTGTGCTAAAGCCAAGCCAAGGCAGCGGCGGTTGCCACCACCAAAGGGCAAATACTCATACGGAGAGTATTGACGCTCGATAAACCGCTCTGGTTTGAATTGATTTGGCTCTGGATAGAGGTCTTCCCGATGATGGGTCAGGTAAATACAAGCAGCCAGTGTTGTCTTGGCATCAAACTCGTGACCCATAATCTGCACGGGCGATTTGGTGACTCGGGCGAAAGTCAAGGGGATAACTGGGTAAATCCGTAGTGTTTCAGAGCAAACCGCACCGAGATAAGGCAGTCGAGCAATAGCCATTGGCTCTGGGTCATCTCCCAAGCTATCAAGTTCTTGTAGCAGTTTTTCACGCACCAGTGGCAGCTTATGAATCCAGTAAAACGCCCATGCCAAGGCTGTCGCGGTAGTCTCATGACCTGCAACCAAGAGGGTCATCAACTCATCTTGCAATTCTGCATCTGTCATCGGCTGACCATTTTCATCACGAGCCGACATGATTAAACTGAGAACATCGTTGCCAGTAAGTTCTGGTTGTGTACGGCGCTCATTAATCTCGGCTTGGAAGAGTTCGTAAATTTGCTGCCTGCGCCGCATCATCCGTCCCCAAGGACTCCAAGCACCTAAATCCTGTTGCAGGAACTTAAAGAACAACAAGCTTGAACTTAGAGGAGAGTCAGTCATATTCAGCATTGCCGCTAGGAGAGGCTTTAGTTGTTGGTAACGCTCTCCTTCGCTCAGACCGAACACGGCATGTAAGATTACCTCTAGGGTAATATCTTGCATAGCAGCACGTACCTCGAAGGCTTCGCCAATCGTCCACTGGCTCGGCACCTGCTTGGCACTTTCACAAATGATTTGGCTGTAGGAGTGCATCCGTTCCCCATGAAACGGAGGCATTAACAAACGCCGCTGCCGCTGGTGGTGAGTGCCATCTAGCAACAAGAGGGAGTGATCCCCCACCAACGGGCGTACAATCCCATTGGTTCGACCGGAGTCAAATTGTTTGGCATCGGCGGTAAAAATCTCCTGAATTGCCTGTGGATCACTGAGGAAGACGATCGGCTCAAAGGTAGCCAACCGTAACGTAAAGGCGTCTCCATAGCGTTGGGCACAGGCATCCAAGTAGCTTAAGGGGTCAGCAATCCACTGGATTAGTTGCAACAATCGTGGTTGCTGCGGACCATCAGGCAGTTTTGTATTAGCCATAGCAATTAGCCTCAGCGAGCGAGGTTGTGAGGGTGATCTAAATCTAATGAATAAGATATTTCATTGCTACTAATCTCTGGTGATGCCCTTGGAAGCGCCCTTCTCGACTTGCCAGACTGTACGATCTACCTAATTGAAGCCAACCCTTTCATTCAGGGACGCTGTTATTTGAAGAGGTATCTGAGATGACCGTTGTTACTCAAACCCCCAGCTTTTGCGAGGGAATTCAGTATTTTGGTGAAGCGTTGCCCGGTTTCGAGAAGCTGGGTAAGGAACCCGCGATCGCACAAGGACAAAACGCGATCGCCCAACCCAATGATGAAAAGGCTGTGTTTCAAACAATGCTTGCAGCTGACGCTCTGCGTTACCTGATCTTGCAAGTTACAGCCAGTAAGTCGTCGGGACATCCCGGTGGCTTTGCCAGTCAAGCAGAAGCCTATGCTGCCCTAGTCATGCTGGGTTACAAAAACATCTTGACAGAAGTCGGACATCATGCTCCTGGATTCTACAGCGCCATGTTCCTCGATCGCTCGTTAGAGGATATGGGGATTTCAACGGTGCAGCAGTTGCGCGATCGCTTCCGGGAACAACACGGGCTTTTGGGTCATCTTTCCGGTCAAATTCCCGGTCTTCTTTCCCCTGCTGGCCCCCTGGGACAAGGGCAACACTTCGCCATGTCTGCTGCTTTGCTCAACAGCGGCACACTCTTCCCCTTCACGATCGGGGATGGTGGTCTTGGTGAACCCTACATCATGAGCAGTATGGCGCACTTCCACACCGCTTTTCCCAGCGTGACGAATTTCCTGCCAGTGCTGGTGTGGAATGGCTTTAGCCAGGAACATCACAGCATGGTTTCCACCCAGTCCAACGAACGGATGATCGAGTACTGGCGCGGCAATGGGTTTGAAAATGTCATCTTAGTCAATGCCAAAGACTACGACGACGCTAATCAGCCGGGTGAATATGTTGATAGTACGGCTTTTTCCCTTGAACAGCGGTTAGCCTTCACCAAAGCGGTTCTCAACGCGGCAGATGAAGCAGCGAAGTCTGCCCTGGGCGGGAACCTCACTGTAATGATTATTAAACAGCTCAAAGGTGCTGGTGTCCACGACCGGGGGGCAAAATCTCACAACCTTTATGCCCATCACACCTTGGAAAGCGAGGATGTTGTTGGGGCACTCAAAGCCCGTGCGTTGACTCCAGCGGCGTGGGAATTGGTACGTACTAATTTTGAACGCGCTGGGGGTGGCCCTGCTAGCCGTGTTGCGGTTACGGAAAAAGTGCGATCGCTTCCTGAACTCGGTAAACTACCTCTGGAAGAATTCACCGTCGGTGGTGAGAAAAAAGTGGCAACCACCGCAATGGGTGCTGTTGTTGGGGCGGTAGGACTGCACGACACGTCGTTTATCGTCACCAACGCCGACGGTAACGAAGCCTCTGGTATTGCCAATATCAACAAGGCGCTGCAAATCCTCCACCCCACAGCTGATGAACGCTACTTCCAAAGCCCTGCTGGGCGAGTGTATGAACCCCTGAGTGAAGATGCTTGCGCGGGTTTAGCCTCTGGCATTGCCCTGATGGGGGGGCGCAGTCTCTGGTGTTCTTACGAAGCGTTTGCAATTAATGGTTTACCGATTTGGCAGACTGTTACCCAGGCAATGGCAGAACTGCGACGCCCGACGCCTTCTAACATTTGTCTATTTACTGCGGGTGCTTTGGAACAGGGACGCAACGGTTGGACACATCAACGCCCTGAAATCGAAGCCTATCTCGCGGCAATGATGCGTAATGGCAACATCTTCCCCATCTTCCCCCCCGATGCCAATAGCATTCAGGTAGCGTATGAGTGGGCGTTGGGTACGAAGAACAAAGGCATCATTATCACGGCTAGCAAATCCCCCTTACCCATCTACACCACATTTGAGCAAGGGCGTCAGGGACTTCAGGATGGCGGTATTGTCTTACAGGAGTCAGCAGGTGAGAAGACGATTGTCTTTGCCGTGGTGGGAGATATGAGTCTCCTCCCGGTGTTTGAAGCGCGTCAACAGCTTAAATCTCAAGGCATGGGCGTCCGGGTTGTGTCGGTAATCAATCCTCGCCGCCTCTACCGTCCCTCGGATGTCTTGTGGGAAGCGGCTTCTGAACCGGATGGTGATTTCCTGGATGATGCTGGGTTTGAAAAGATGTTTGGCGGTGACGCCTTAATTGGTGTGACTGGCGGTGCAGCTGGAATGCTGGAACCTTTGATGCTGCGGAGTACTGCAAAACGTGATGTCTTTGCTTGGAAGCGAGGTGAAACTACGGCTACTCCTGGTCAGATTATGGAGTTTAATGGGTTGTCACCTGAAGCGCTGACAAAAAGAGCGATCAAGTTAGTCCATTAAGCTGGATGTGATGCCCCTGCCTGGTTATAGCTGGGTGGGGGTTCATCTATGTAAGGAGATAAAATAATTATTCACCATAGAACTTTCAAAGAGTAATCCTGTAATGGCTACTCAGCACTCTTACGAGGCTTTGTTTGAACAGGGCAATAAACTACTCAATTTGGTAGGACACCGAAAGGAAGCACTCACCTACTATGAAAAAGCTCTGCAACTCAAACCGAATTACTACCAAGCTTGGTGCCATCGGGGTCTGGCTTTGTTTCAATTGGGATGCTATCAGAAGGCAATTGCTAGCTACGATAAAGCTCTAGAAATTAAACCAGACTACTACGAAGCTTGCTACCACCAATGCGATCTACTATTGCGCTTAGAGCGTTATGAGGAAGCAATCGCTAGCTACGACAAATTTCTAAAACTCCAACCAAATCATTACGAAGCTTGGTTGCGTCGGGGTTTTGTACTGAAGACATTTGACTGTGACGAGGAAGCAATTGCCAGCTACGACAAAGCTCTGGAAATCAAACCAGATTATTGCCAAGCTTGGTGGTATCGGGGTTTGCTATTGAGGAAACTGAGACGCTACGAGGAGGCGATCGCAAGCTGTGACAAAGCGTTGGAAATCGCACCAGACTGCCTCGAAGCTAGGAACTGCCGGGATGCTGCACTGAGTAATTGGAGGCGTGATGAACAAGAGCTTGCCGATTATGACATGGCTCTAGAACTTTCAAAGAATAATCCTGTAATGGCTACTCAGCACTCTTACGAGGCTTTGTTTGAACAGGGCAATAAACTACTCAATTTGGTAGGACACCGAAAGGAAGCACTCACCTACTATGAAAAAGCTCTGCAACTCAAACCGAATTACTACCAAGCTTGGTGCCATCGGGGTCTGGCTTTGTTTCAATTGGGATGCTATCAGAAGGCAATTGCTAGCTACGATAAAGCTCTAGAAATTAAACCAGACTACTACGAAGCTTGCTACCACCAATGCGATCTACTATTGCGCTTAGAGCGTTATGAGGAAGCAATCGCTAGCTACGACAAATTTCTAAAACTCCAACCAAATCATTACGAAGCTTGGTTGCGTCGGGGTTTTGTACTGAAGACATTTGACTGTGACGAGGAAGCAATTGCCAGCTACGACAAAGCTCTGGAAATCAAACCAGATTATTGCCAAGCTTGGTGGTATCGGGGTTTGCTATTGAGGAAACTGAGACGCTACGAGGAGGCGATCGCAAGCTGTGACAAAGCGTTGGAAATCGCACCAGACTGCCTCGAAGCTAGGAACTGCCGGGATGCTGCACTGAGTAATTGGAGGCGTGATGAACAAGAGCTTGCCGATTATGACACGGCTCTAAAAATCAAACCCGACGATCCAGAAATCTACTATCGACGCGGCAATATCCTGAAAAGCTTAGGTCGCTATGAGGAGGCGATCGCTAGTTACGACAAATTTCTAGAACTCAAACCGGACTCAGAAGATAGCTTTAGCCAATGGGACACAGGTCATGCCTGGTTCAATCAAAGCGATGCACTAATGAAACTAGGGTACTATGAAGAAGCGATCGCCAGCTATAACAAATTCTTAACATTACCGGGCTTGGATACCTGCCACTTCAGAGGCTACATACCAAAAGCCTGGTACAACCGCAGTATTGCACTGGAAAACTTAGGGTGTACTAAGGATGCGATTGTCAGTTACGAAAAAGTGTTAAAAGTTTGTCAAGCCTTGGGTAGCCCAAATATTAGAATGCAAACTCTTCAGGCTTTGGCAAATTTACGGAAGATGGAGTAGTGGGTAAGGGTAAGGAAGAAAAATTTGCTGCTCAAATGACAAAAACTATACTTATGAACACTCCATCTTTGCAAACATTAGTCGAATCTATAGAAGCACTTCCGCTAGAAGACCAAGCCTTATTGTTTGAACAACTTTACAGGCGACGGATTGAAAAGCAGCGCCAGGAACAGGCAAAGAAAGCAACCGAGACAACAGAAGCACTTCCAACAGATAATACACCAGCAACAAGCAAATCGAACCAATCCCAGAATCCTTTGCTGATGGTTCCTGCTACTCTCAAAAATAATCCTCTATTTGATGAGGTATTAGGATATATAGAAGCCTATCGTCACGAACTCGACAAGGAAACTGAAGCCTATTACCGCGAACTAGATGCAGAGGCTCAAGCTAGGTGACTCGATACATTCTTGATACCGACCATGTCACCCTCTTGCAACAAGTTCATCCAATCCTTACGCAGCGCGTCAGTGCAGTTAATCCTGACGATATTGGTGTGACTGTGGTAACAGTCGAAGAACAACTACGTGGCTGGCTGAATGCTATCAGACAAACGCCCCAATCGTCCCAACCCGAACGATTAATATGGGCTTACAGAGGACTACGAGATGTAGTGCAGTATCTCAGCAGATTAAACTTGGTTGACTTCAGTGAGGAAGCTTACGCTTGTTATCTGGAATTGCGTCGTCAAAGAATACGCATTGGCACACAAGATTTGCGAATTGCTGCTATTGTGCTTGCAGAAAACTCTATCCTAGTTACACGCAACCAGCGTGATTTTGAGCGAGTACCTGGCTTGGCGTTTGAAGACTGGACAATACAAACTTGAGAATAAGTTTGTGAAGCGCGATCGCCTTCGGCACCAGCAAAGCTGATCGCACTTTTGAACCCCAGAGTTTGGGACGCGATCGCCTCAGACTTGTCAGGCATAATGAAGATAGCGGTAATTTGAAGCACGACGAGGTATTTATGGAGAACTCCCAACTAGATCCAAACCAACCTATCAGTGTTATTACAGTAGCTAACCTAGAAGGGCTACTTACAAAAGTTGTTCAAAAAGTAATTAGACAAGAACTGATTAGCCTAAAACACCGACAGGTGCAATCTGAACAATCACTAGCAGCTCATCCGCTTGAAAATTTTATAGAAAAATTTGGTGATTGGGAAGATGAGCGCCCGACTGAGGAAATCATTAAAGATATATACGAAAGCCGTATTAGTTCTAGCTCTGAATCTACGATGTGACTTATTTACTTGATACTGATACCTGCATCTATTGGCTCAGAAACCGTCAGTCAGTTAGGGAAAGAGTTAGGGAAGTAGGATGGAATCAGATTACCATTTGCGTCATCACTGTAGCTGAATTGTACTATGGGGCATACAATTCTGATCGAGTTACAGAAAATCTAGTCGTGCAGAATTTTTTATTCAACAGTTACCTGTTTTACCTTTAAGTAATAATGCTCTCCGGCGCTTTGGGCAATTAAAGGCAGAACTCCGCAAGGCAGGACAACCCCTCGCTGACTTTGATTTACTAATTGCTAGTATTGCCCTTGCAGAAGGTTACGTTTTAGTCACCAACAATACTCGTCACTATGATCGCATTCCAGAACTACAACTGGAAAATTGGATTTTGGCTTAAGTACATAGGGATATTTTGAAGGGAACGGAAAGAGTAGGAAGCGATCGCACTTTTGAAACTGGTAAGTAGGGACGTGAGCGCTTCCTGCCGTTATGCACAATGGAGGTAGTGGGAAGAAGAAACGCGATCGCTCAAGATTGTCAGGCACAATGAAGGTAGTAGTAGAGGCGCAGCAGGAAGGCAAGCCTCTCTAGATTGTAGACGAAAACCCTATAGCTGGGGTTACTTAGCACTCAGCACTCCTGAAAGGGACATACGACTATGCGACCTGATTTGCAGGACTTGGTGATTACAGAGAAATATTTAACAGATTTGATTGGTGAAAAGCCAGAGCGAGTCAGATATTTTTTGAAAGTAGAGAAACCCAAAGAGCCTGGTGACTTTCTAATAAAGCTAGGGAATTCTATAATTTTATGGGTAAATTTTAAATCGGTTAGAAGACTAGTTAAAGAAGTTGATAGATACAATGCAGTTATTAAAGCTGTAGACATCAACGATCAACTAGAGGAAGCGGGAAACCCAGGGGTTGGTTTAAGCGATCGCGACAAAGTGATTCAAGCACTTGGGGTGATGAAAGCCGATTTAGTGCGTGCCCTGAAGACAGAAAGAATTCTCAGGGAGAACAAGAAGTTTATTACTAAGAATCCTCAGCTGTTTACAACTAATTTGACGGCTTTGACAGCACTGCAAGTGAGTGATCAGGCTAGTGAATATGGACGGGTACTCGATCAAGCCTTACAAATTGCAGTCGGTGTGCAAGAGGAAATGAGAAAGTTGCAGGATCGGCGTTAGAGTGAGCATAGGCGATCGCTTCCCGACGCCCTAACCCCAAGTCCCTAGCGCCTGAAACAACTCAGTAACATCTTTGACAGCAACTTGGTATGAGGCGTTAAGGTAGGAACGGGGTTATGGCGATAAGCTTTCTTCGCCATGCTGCGCCCTATAAGTTCCCTGCGGCGCTGTTTTTATGCCCGAAGGACTGTACGCTAATGCTATTTCCACTCAATGAAGCGTTGCAGATAGCGACTGGCGTTCAGGAAGAGATGACAAAACTACAGAATAAAGTTGAAAATAGTCTATCATTATAACTATTTATATTATTTTTGCGATTTTTTATGGCTAATATTCTAACAGCAATAACAACAATTATTAATTTCCCTATTTCCGAGTTAGTTAGCTATTACCAAAGTAAAAATAGAATTAATCAGATGGGAGAGGCTTTAGAATGCTTTATCAAAGATATATTCGCCGATACTGTTAATGAGAGCGAGCAGCAGAAAAAGTTGTTGAGATATTCAGAAGTTTTTTCATACAGTGGCAACGCGAATAACCCCCCTGACTTGATATTGAGGAATGGTGATGCTGTAGAAATCAAAAAGATAGAATCCCTAGGCGCTGGTATTGCGTTAAACAGTTCTTATCCAAAATCCAAGTTATATGCAGATAGTCCGCTAATTACTAGTCATTGCCGTAACTGTGAAGATTGGCAAGAAAAAGATATTATTTATGCTATTGGAGTTGCACAGGGTAAAAAACTAAAGCTGCTTTGGCTCATCTATGGCGATTGCTATTTTGCTGACCGAAAAATATATGAGAATGCCATGAATATAGCTGACCCTCTAGAAGTTACAAAATTTGGCAATTTACAAAAATGTAATATTGCTTTTCCTGAAGAGGTCTTTAGTTATTTAAGTGATTTTAAATATAATTCTAATTTTAGCCTTCACTGCATCATCAAAAAAGAAAAATATTACTCATTCTCAAGCCTTGATATAGAAAACTTAGAGAGGTTCAACTTCTTGGGAAATTTTAAAATTATGGATATAGATATAAAGTCTCCTAATAATCCGGGAGATTTACTTCCTGCTAGATTAATTAGTTTTTGGAATGATTAGGTATCAATTTTTTCCCAGATCAGTAGGAATAACCGAACAAATAGAACAGATAGTTACCTGTTTCAATAATGTTTATGATCAAATTAAATCTCCGGATAATAATTTAACGAGTAATGAAGTACTGGCTATTTTGAAAGAAAATCTTATCCTGGCTGGAATGAAGGTTGAAGGCGGTAAAAAAAGAGGTCAAAAGCTTTCTGTTCCGGTTCTGTTTGGTCGAAATAATCAAATTGATAAATATTTTGATGCAGATGGCTTAAGTATAGATGGTAAGATTGTACTTGAAGTTGAGGCAGGCAGAGCAACTGAGAATAATCAATTTTTAAAGGATATATTTCAAGCCAGTATGATGTACGGAGTGGAATATCTAGTGCTAGCAGTTAGAAATAACTACCGGAGACATGATGATTTTGAAATAGTTTATACCTTCTTGGAAACTTTGTATATAAGTAGCAGGTTACAACTACCTTTAAAAGGGATATTATTAATAGGCTACTAAATCTAGTGTGATTTTTTTAATCATGAAATAATTTTTGCTGCCGAAATCATTGAAGATATACAGCAGCCTCACTATTTGAGTACTGTAATAGGTTGCGTAAAATCAAATACACTACAAAACTGACTCTATTTAGTCAGAGTGCTGCTTCTTTCATTCAACAATAGCTAAATATTCCTTTGTATTAACCAACTTAACAGGGTTGAGAAAATGACCACAAAACCGAAAATTATTGTCCTGGATGATGACCCCACTGGTTCCCAGACGGTGCATAGCTGCCTACTACTGACGCGCTGGGATGTGGAGACGTTGCGGCTGGGACTGAGCGATCGCTCACCGATCTTTTTTGTCCTAACGAATACAAGGGCGCTCACCCCAGAGCAAGCCGCAGCCGTTACCAGAGAAGTCTGCCACAACCTCAAAATCGCCTTAGACGCTGAGGGAATAAAGGATTTCCTGGTTGTTAGTCGCTCTGACTCGACGCTGCGGGGACATTACCCAGTGGAAACCGACGTAATTGCTGAACAAGTCGGACCGTTCGACGCCCATTTCTTAGTCCCCGCTTTCTTTGAGGGGGGGCGAGTTACCCGTGATAGCGTACATTACCTGATCATTGATAGCGTCCCGACGCCGGTGCATGAAACCGAGTTTGCTCGTGATTCGGTTTTTGGCTATCACCACAGCTATTTGCCGGATTATGTAGAGGAGAAGACCAAAGGTCGCATTCCGGCTAATTCTGTCGAGCGATTTCTACTGGATGATATTCGCAACGGGAGTTTAGAGCGCCTCCAGAATCTCAGTGGCAACCAGTGTTGCGTTGTAGATGGCGAAACTCAAAGCGATTTGGACAAGTTTGCGGCAGATCTCCTAGCAGCTGCTGCTCAGGGCAAACATTTTCTGTTTCGCTCTGCTGCCAGTATCTTAACCTCCCTTGCCAATCTCGGACCCCAGCCAGTAGCAGCAGAGGATATGGCGCAGTACGTGCGACAGGGGAAACCTGGGGCAGTGATAGTGGGTTCCCACGTTAAAAAGACAACGCAACAGTTAGAGCAGCTCCTGCAAGCGCCTGGTATTGTCGGCGTAGAGGTGGATGTGGCTCATCTACTCGATGAGTCCCAAGCGCAACGGGCAGAACTTTTGGCAAAAACGTTGGAACGTGTCCAGGACGTTCACGCCGCTGGGAAGACACCCGTGGTTTACACCAGCCGCCAGGAACTTACCTTTAAGGATATCCAAACCCGACTGGCGTTTGGGGTAGCGGTTTCAGCTTTGTTAATGGATATCGTGCGTGGGTTGCCAGCTGATATTGGGTTTTTAATTAGTAAGGGGGGCATTACTTCCAACGATGTTTTAAGTACTGGACTTGCCCTGAGGTCAGCGCGGCTATTAGGTCAGATTCTCGCCGGATGTTCGGTTGTGCGAACACCTGCTGACCATCCCCAGTTTCCCGATTTACCAGTGGTTCTATTCCCTGGCAATGTGGGAGACGCCGATGCTTTAGCCACGACTTACCAACGGTTGAGTAATGTCAGGGTCAAGCAAGTGCAATAGTCGATATTCGTCTGTTTCGGAGGTGGGCATAGTGCGATTCGTTCGCTCTAAACGAGTAGCAATACTCGCGCAAAAGCAAAAAGTGCCAGTCTAGCTTTAAGCAATCTAGGCAAGTGGCGAAATCTCGTAAGAGAATAACCAGGAAAGCCAAATCGTGAGTTTTGGAAGCCCCCGCTATAATCGTCGATTTAGCGGGGGAGGATGTCACCCAGTGGGGTAATCCAAAATGATATAAATTCTCGACCGGGACTTGCTCTTAAGGTACGATGTCGTTTAGTTTAGTCGGTTACG
>CBDTXL010000021.1:0-30427 GCA_965364435.1 uncultured bacterium | reverse complement strand
AAAGGGTCAAGACAAGTTTGGAGCCTAGTAGCATTTTGTACTTGGACGGCTGACGGCGAAGGCGAACAGAATACAAGAGACTTTCTCGGCAAGGCTATAGACGGAATCAGAACTGTATGGTCTTCACTATTAGGCACTATTACCGGGAACACTCGCTACTACAGAGAACAGTTTTTCACAAAACTATTTCTCAAAGGGTTTGAAGAGGGTTTCATCCGTTGGGAACTGTTGCTGAACACCAAAATGAACTTGGACATCAGCCCCATGAATACAACAGAATTGTGGCAGTGGCTTTGGCAACGGTTTAACCGACGCGAAGCCCCACCCATACCGCAGGTAATTACCTTAGAAGAAACAGAAACAGGATTCAAACTAACCGAAATAAAAACTACCCAAAAGCACACTTGTACCATCCTAATCGAAGGGCAAGAGGGCAGATCGTCTTGTCCAGAACACCGAAAGAGCCACAGCCGAATTTACCTCAATGGAAAAGGCAAAGAATGCGGCGTTCTAACCATGTATGATTCGCCCCAAGGGTGGATTAACACCAGGCAACAGCTAAAGTGGCTCTGGGATATAATGAGTTCTCCCTACATCCATGACACCGAAGCTTGGATAGAAATCAGTACCGGAAACAGCTACCTGATTAGCGATAATCTTGCTCGTCAAGCCAAACAATCTAAAGCAGCTAGTGGCAGGGCATTGACTAAGGGACAGGGGCGCGACATCGGAGCTGAAATTAAACAAGAGGAATCCTTCGACGCCCAAAAGAGACTGTATAAGGGTGCCAGAGCGCTCAACTGCGCGGTAGTTTTCCTCGTCTATAGGAACACAGCTGAACAACTCAATGCCGCCTGTAACGTACTCAGTAACAGCTTCGGCAACGCCAAGGTAATTAGAGAGCGAAACGTTACGTGGGACATCTGGTTGCAATGCTTGCCTATAACTTGGAAATGGTTATTACATAGCGGCTCGTTCCTTAGCGAACGACGGCTTACCTTTGATACGGACACTGTTGCTGGAATATTGCCACTAACTGTACCTCGTGACCTAGACTCCTTAGGAGTGGAATTTATCACAAACCGAGGAGGAAAACCGCTCTTCATAGACTTATTCCACGAGCAGATTAGTCGATGTTTAATTACCGGGGAATCCGGTTCAGGTAAGAGTGTTTTAGGATGGCGATTCGCCCTAGAAGCGCTAGCCAACAATATCCCGGTTGTGGGAATGGATATCAGCAGCGGGGGAAATAGCACTTTCAAAACCGCCATTGAACTTTTAGGAGATGATGGCGCGTACTATGATATTTCAGCAGGTTCAAGCAATCTACTCGAACCGCCCGACTTGAGAAAGTTCAACAAAAAAGAAAGAGAACGCCGCATGGAGTCCTGGAAAGAATCCATCCGCAAAGCACTCGTTGCGATCGCAATGGGCAAAATCCATAACCCACACTTAAATCAGCGAGTTGATGCGATTCTCCTAAGAATGTTAGATATGTTCTTAAGAGATCCAGAAATTATCGCTCGCTACAACGAGGCTTTCGAGAAAGGTTGGAAATCCCCCCAATGGCAACAAATGCCAACTCTTTCAGACTTACTGAGATACTGTAGTAAAGAAAGGCTAAATCTCAGGTCTTACTCCGATCTGGATGCACAAGCTATCAACCAAATACTCAGTCAAGGTAACGCTCTTTTAACATCTCGTTTAGGTAAAGCTGTTGGCAAACCCAGCACATTTTCACCGGAGCCTGCGGTCAAATTCTTTGCCCTTAGTGGAATATCCAATGAGCAAGATGCCTACCTCATGGCAATCAGTGCTCATACGGCGTGTATAAGGAACGCACTTTCTCATCCAAGAAGCCTATTTATCGGGGATGAACTCTCAGTTTTGCTCCGCAAAGATGGCTTCGCCAGCGTAGTCGGAGAACTCTGTGCCACCGGAAGAAAAGACGGAATCTCAATCGTTCTACTCAGTCAAGATCCCGATGCTATCTGTCAGTGTGCCACGGGTTCCCAAATTATGCAAAACATGGTCTACAGAATCACAGGACGCATCACAGCCGCTGGGGTAACCTCCTTCCAAAAATATCTAGGATACGAACCCAATATTATCAGCCATAATGCCACTGAAGCATTTCTTCCCAAAGCGTCTGACCTTTATTCTTGTTGGCTATTAGAAAAAGGTGGACGGTTCTGGAGAACGCGATTTTATCCGGGAGAAATGATGTTGGCATCAATTGCCAACAACCAAAATGAAAAATCAGCCCGCGATCGCATTATGGCGAGATACCCTCGAACACTTAAAGGGATGCTCTCTGGACTCAAACATTTTACCGAAGAGTATATATCTGCGGTGAAAGAAGGTAAAGACTTTGAACACATTGGTCGAGAACAAGATTACACCTCGTCATCTTGCCAAGGTACTTCCCAAAAAGGACTCTCAACAACTTATCACTAAATAGGAACTTTTGTAAAACATGAAAACACTCAAACAACTTTCAACAACAGTTGTGATAGCCACTGCTATTACAATGGGCAGTGCAACGCTCGCCAGTGGTCAAGCAACAGCACAAAGTTTTCAAGACCCAGAGGTCGCCGCTGCCCAAACTGGTACGCCATTCTCCACACCAAAGAGCGCACAAACTAGCCAAATGGGTACGCAAGTCCTTGCACAACCTAGTGGAGATAGCTTTTTCGCCCCCGTCGAAAACGTTGCTCAACAAATTAACAGCTTCATTGGTGACGTAACCGGCTTCGTTAAAAACGATATCTTCGGTTCGCTCAACAACCTGCTTTCTAGCGCGATGGGGTCGGTTAACGTACCAGACTTGCAACAAGTAACTGACGACATCATGAAGACAGCAACTTCCCAAACAGCGGGAACACAGCTATCTGAAGCACTGGAGAATAAAACGAGCGGACAAGGAAACGGGTCGTATGCGATTCGCTCCGACTACAACGACCAAGCTCAAAGAAACGCTGCTATTGGCACAACCAATGGAGCAACTCTGACTCATGCTGCCCAACAAACGAGCAAACAAAAGCTAGACGCAACCAGAGAGGACACCCAGAGAAACGTCCAGCTGGCTCAAGAATCCCAGAACCTTGATGTAACCCAGCAGATTCTACAAAACCTATCCCAGCAGACAGCCTTGAACGCTCAAGTCCAGAACAGGTTATACGCGGAGGCTCAACAAGCCCGAAGCGATCGCGCTCTCGGGCTAACGCTCGAAGTCCAAACCGCCAAGCAGGTAGGAGCCGCTAACATAGCTAGCCGACAAAGCAATATTGCATCAGGCAACATGGCAAGCCTTCAAGCCGGAATGATGATGATGCCAGGAGGCACAACCCTCGGCTCTGATTCAAGGGAGAGCGGCAATAGTGCTGGCTACTTCAACAACGAGAGCAATGCATCGCTTGGCCTTGATAGGGAATAGGCTCACTCTAAGCGCCCTATTTTACTCCTAGTTAACCACAGGGGGAGCAGGTCGCTTCCCCTGTTTTAAGAAGAACCCGTTAAATAAAGCTTTGACAATGACACCCTTTATAGCGCAAACATTTTCCAACCCTACCACCGGAGGAGAACCGCAAGCTCTTCAAATTATTACCGACTCAGTTAATCTAGCAAGAGCTACAGCTCTCGCTTGGGATAGTGTCTGGATTAACTTATTCCAACCATTAGACTCAGGACTGTGGATAGGATTAGTCAAACTCGGATTAACGCTCGCCGCGTGCAGCATCCTTTTTCTGGTTTTCACAACAGGCAAAGAAATCATCGATAGACAGTCTTGGTCAGAATTAGCCGCAATTTTTGTTTGGCCAATTGTAATTGCTATCTTCCTGGGCGGTAACGGCAATTTGCTATCGCAGACAATTATCGTCAGCCGAAACTTTGCAGCAGGGCAGGTACAAAGTGTACTGAACGCTCAGCTAGGAGAACTAACATTTAAAAATGCCATATCGCAAGTGGGCATTTCAAATATTGCCAAACAACAATTAGAAAACCTGTACAGCGAATGTAGAGGAAAGATTGGCGAAGAACTGGTACAGTGCTGGCAGTCAAAACAAGAAAGTGCACAACAAATGGTGGAGCAAGCGAAGGAGCAGGCAAAAAGCCCACTCGATGGTTTGGAAAAATTTGCACAAACTCTCTTTAACGCTACTGGAATCGGAGCTGCCACAACGGCTTACCAATTAGCAACCGACCCCGGAGCCGTCTTTAGAGAGTCGCTAATTCCTATTGTTCGCTTTATCCTGTTAGCACTGCAATGGGCTTTTGTAAACATACTAGAAGCGGCATTACTCCTGACAGCACTATTTGCTCCAATAGCATTAGGTCTATCTTTACTGCCCTTACAAGGTCGCCCTATATGGGCTTGGGCAACTGGTTTTTTATCATTGTTCGGCATCCAATTAGGGTATAACATCGTTGTCGGTTTAGCTGCTGTCGTATTAGTAAAGTCAGGGGCAGAGCTGGTCTCAGATGTTGCTTTTTTGTGCTTTCTCAGTATTTTTGCACCCCTATTAGCTGTCTTAATAGCGGGTGGCGGCGGAATTGCGCTGTACAACGGCATTTCATCTAATGTAAAAACCCTTACGGACCTTATCAGCAACGCCATCGGTGCAGCTACTTCTTTGGCTATTAAATCCACAAGGGCACACTAAGGAATCATGAAAATACAACGCTTTTATGCTCCCTTATTACCTGAGTCGAGGAACCTGTTAGCCTTATGCTTTTTAGGTTTGACAGCATTTAACGGGTTAAGTTTCATTCTAGTAATGTTTACAGCTTTCCGAGTCAACACAATTGCAACCCGTAAAACAACGTTCGTACAGTTGATAAACGGCGAAACTATATCCGTTACCGAAAAAGACCGCTACTGGCGCTACCCATCTGTAATCCAAAAATTAGTAAGCGATTGGACTACCTTAACTTTCAGCTGGGACAACACAATCGCGGGAACGAACGAAAAGGACAAAGGAGTCCGTGTTGACGGTGGAAAAATGGTAACTACAAATACGTGGTTTGCCTCTTTACTGATGGAACCTGAATTCGGCAAAGCTTCTCTCAAGACACTAGCTCTCCTCACACCTTCCACCGTTTTTTCAGGGCAAATACGCTCCACCGCTATCATCTCATACCTCTCAGAACCACGCGAAATCCGCACGGGCGAATGGGAGGTTGATTTGGTAGCTACTCGGCTAATTATTGACCGAAACACAGGACGCGACGAGAGAATACCTTTTAACCGCACGTTCACCATAAAGGCTGTTGAAATCCCTCGCTCGCCTCTAGGAACCAGTGCTCCCCTAATCGAACAAAAAATATACGAAATAAGAAGCTCTGGTCTAGAAATCACGAAAATAACTGAATTCATACCCAAATAACCTTTCATCTATGAACAGCAAAGAACCCCCAAAAATCCAACAACATGGATTTGAGGACGAGCCAGATGAGTTTGTAACTCCAGGAAAAACGAACCCTGCCTCGTTAAATCACTCTAACGGTCGCGGTCATTCTAATCAATCAAATGGAGCGGGCTATATCAACACCAATATAGGCAGTAGCTCAGAAAATGATTTAACTGTAGACGACGAAAAAGAGATAGCCGGGTACAACGAAGAAATACCTTCGCTACTGTCAGAAGAATACCGCATTCAACAAGATGACGAGCAGGCAGAAGCTCGTTCAATATCAGAGAAACCTTCGGTACGATTATTTACTGTGTTAGCCATTACCGGCACAGTAATTGGAGGAATAGGTTTTATCTGGTTTGCTTTCCTTGCTCCTAAACCAGTACGACAAGCAAACCGTACCAATGTTACGCCATCACCTACGATAAGCCCTATAAACGAGTCAGCCGACCTTAAAAGCCGACTAGCTTTCCAAGATCAACAACGCCAACTAAATCAAGACCAACCATTAGACAAAAAACCAAAAACACCAACTCCTTCACCCAGCCCTACAACCAAAGCAACTCCAAAAGCTAACACCCCGGCTCCTCCTCCTGACACAATTACAAGAACTATTGTCAAACAAGCACCACCGCCACCCCCGCGTACTATTTACGCATCACCCCCACCCCCACAACCAACGCCTTCACGGGAAGCACCTAAAACAATAGTCCCTGCTGTTCCACCACAGCCACAACCAAAACCGTCTGTTACCCCCACACCACCAGTAGACCCCAACGAACGGTGGTTAGCGCTTGCTTCCTTGGGACAAGTGCGAGGCGCTAGTCCAGCAGACGCGGCTACTAAAGAAGCCACACAACCTTTTACAAGTTCAAACCCACAGCTCGCGCCTGCGACTACACCAGCTTCTTTAACACTAACTACCACAACCGAAAATAACTCAACAATCCCGCAGACTCCTGCTTCAGCAACAATTGTAGAACAAGCTAACAACGCTATTCCTCTAGTACAAATCGGCGCTCAAAACGGATATAGCTCCGTCAGCTACGCCGCCTCCGATACATCCAATGGGATGACAGACGGAGAAATAGGAATACTCAACCAAAAACCTATTGACCACATACAAGAGGAAAACTACTCCGACCACAGCAGTATAAAAGAAGTAGCTATCGGCACAAGCACACCAGCAAAAGTCACTGTGCCAATGGTATGGGATGGGTCGGGGCAAAGCCCCACAAACGGTCGATTTGCTGTAACTTTGACCGAAGAGATGTTGGCTTCTGATGGTACTGTAGCTTTGCCATCGGGAACCGTACTAATCACCCAAGTTCAATCTGTTAATCCAGCTAACAAACTGGTAACTATGAACTGCGTAGCAGTAGTCTACCAAGATAGCACTGGCAGCATCCGACAAGAACAGGTGCCTGCGGGAAATTTGTTGATTCGCGGGGCAGACAATCAACCCTTAATCGCCCGTGGTCTGTTCGACAACGGTGAAGACATTGCCAGACAAGATTTGTTAGTAGGACTCGTCAGTAGTCTGGCAAGAGTAGGAGAAATTATAAATCAGCCAAAACAGGAAACCATTATCCAACAAAATGGCATGTTTAGCTCTATTAGCTCTAACGAAGTTACCTCAAACAAGAGCGTGTATGCAGCAGCTTTAGAAGGGTTTTTCCAGCCATTAGCCCAACGGCTTGCAGAGCGAGAGGAGCGAGCACTCCTTGAACTAGAGAAACGACCAAACGTAGCCATTGTGGCACAAGGAACTGAAGTTTCCGTTTTTGTAAACAGCTTTCTTAAAGTCCGTCGATAAAACCACATGCGTTGCATAATCCCCTCATTATTATTAGCCCCCCTAACCGCTTTAGGCATAACAGCAATTACATTTGCCATAGGCTCCATAGCAGCAGCTCAGACACCTGCCTATAAAGTAGTTGGACAAGACGCAGCTCTTGCCACTACGACAAACGTGCCTGTATGGGCAGGGCGTTCTACCGCCATAGATTTTTCTCTAACAGGAGAAATAATTACCTACATTGGCATAGCCGACCCCTCGCGTGCCGTCTACAACACTGACGCCGATATCACAACCAACCAAGCAAGAACTGTGTTTATCAGGGTAATCGAGCCTTTACGCTTCCCCGGAGCCACAACAACATTAATCACTAATTTATCCATCAAAACACTTGCTCCTGATGGACAAACAAGACTCTATACCTTCAACCTTGTCCCCAGCTACGGCACGCCCACAAGCAACGGAATATCCATAGCTCCCTTCGCTCTCGGAGTAGAACAAACCTTGGTAATAGGTAGCAACCAAGTTGCTACCCTCGACGACATTGAACGTGGTCTTGAACAAGCGCTCGCACTTAGATATACCGCTCCCAACGACCCAGTAGTCTTTAAAGTCCGTGAATTCCTAGCATTGGCGCGAAATACAACGACAATTCCCAAAGCCGCTAAACAAGCAGGCGTCTCACTGTCAGTTATTACATCACTCGGTCAGTTAGGGCGCTCTTTATTCCATCTTGTTACCCCAACCTCGCCCCAAAAGTCCCCCACTCATCCCAGCTCTTTGGGAGTCAATTGAGACGAGCATCCCAACGCCCCTTGACACTTTTTGTAGTATCTATGTATTATTTACGTAGTGCGTGTAGGACGAGGGATGTCATTCAAACGCGAGTGCGTTCGCACGCAAAGCCAGGAAAGAATCATCTTTTGAGCCAGAAACTTAATGTTCGACACGAGTAATTCATCAAATCACCTGTTTAATTCAGTCCACATCTACCTCAACTGTATATGTCCGTCACCAAACCACCCCAATTACTCGACCAGCAGCACGAGTACACTTCCCTTACTGATAGCGCAGCGGGCGCGCGTACCCGCGCGACAGATTCTTGTCAACCCGACTCGACAACTACCGAACTTTTAGGAGCGGTTGAACTGTTCAACGAACAACTTGACTCTCCACCTAACCCCACTCGACCCATTCGAGCCAACACGCCCAACCCAACCAGACCTTTGCGACGAGCCCAAAGATAGCCACCAACTCAGTAAGCTTTCATACCAAATCCGCTTTTATAGCCCCCCTTTCAATGCAAGGGATTATTCTCCCCCAGCTACGAGCTGAACAACGACCGGCTCAGTTACCGCGTCCCCGCCCTGAGCTTGGTCGTTGGGTCACGCCGAAGTCTTCCTCAGCCTCCCCAGCTCCCCCAGCTTGCTAAAAAACGGGGTAGTCAACCCGGATTTGGTATCACACCATATCCGCAAGCATTGCTGAAATATCACCTTGGACGTTCAATCTATTGTCGTCATAGATCATCAGAGTATTGAGGTTCGCGTGGCGGCTCAACTTTTGAACCCGGCGAACATCGCCACCCGTAGCATCCAGCGCTGCCGTTATACCACTATGCCGGATTCGATGGGGAGAGAGCTTCTTATTGATCAGGGCACATCGCGCCACCTTATCCACCAGTCGATAGATAGAAACTCCACTCAACCGATGCCCATAGCTCACACGGTCTAGGGCAATGAATAGCGGCTGGTTAATGTCTAATTCTTTACGGGCTTGCAACCACTCAAGGATAGCGTCTACAGTCTGTCTGCTCAAGCTTACGGCTTCCTTCTGACTCCCCTTCCCCTTACCCAGGATGAGGAGCTTTCGCCCATCCAAATCTAAATCCTTGATGGAGGCAAGGCTTATCTCCGAGCGTCGTAGGGCGTTGTCCCACAGCAAACGCAACAAGGCATAATCCCGCTTTCCTTTAAGAGTGTTGCGATCGGGAACCGCCAACATCTTCTTATATGCCTCTTTACTGATGCCCGTCGTATCGCGGTAGGGCTTCACCCTCTCGCCCTTGACATCTTCCAGGGTGTAATCGCATTGACCTAGCTTCCGGGCGAACGCCACCAGTGACTTAATCGCCGCCAACCGCCGATTGATGGTTGCTTCCTTCAACCCCCGGTCGAGCAAGTGCGCTTTGTACTTCAACACTAAGGCGATCGCTCCAAACCGATCCAAACTCAAAAACTCACTAACTAAATCCGGTGTGGGCGTCGTCCCGGCGATAAACCGAAAGAAGTCCTTCAAATCGCGCTCGTAGGCGTGGCGGGTGTTAAGCGATCGCTTGTCTGCCAGCAACTCGGCCAGAACATCCCGCTCACCCGCTAAGGTTAACAGGCTTGGCGCGTTCTTGGTTAGGGCTAGGGGGCTGTCTGGCATGGGTAAGCCGCGTAACATAAGAGAGGTTTCCGTACCCAGATAACTTACCATAAACGGTGTGTGGGTTCGCACTGTCGGTTTGCACATAAAGTGAAAACCGTTACACATAAGGTGAAAATTTTGCACATAAGATGAAATTTTTGGCACATAACTTGAAACGTGAGAACGATACAGCGCGATCACACTCACTCCCTGGCATGGACAAGCGATCGCTCCCTCCGGGCGACTCCACACCTGCCCTTAAAGCTCCTATCCTTGACCAGTAAACGTTTTAGGCTTAAAAGAGTACGTAATGTTGGAAAATTTCATTTAATACGCAAATTAGGTGGGAAATTTTCACCTATTGGACAAATCACTTTCAACTTATGTGCAAATGAGGAGGCTGAAAGTGCCGTCATGTCGTGGCAAAAATTTCAACTTATGTGCAAACCGACAGCACATAAAGTGAAATTTCTCCAACGGAGTTAAGGGGCTTCCAGCCCCGGCTTTTCGCACATAAAGTGAAATTCTGCCTCCAAAGGAAGAGGAGAGCTGTCAAGTCCCAAGCTAGGCTAGCGTTAACCTATTGGTCATCAGGGGTCAAACAACTTGGCAGCTCCAGCCCGAAAAATTACCAACACAGGGACGAAGAAGAATATCGGCAGATTCTTCAGTGTCAAGATGCAAGCAGGGATTTGGTACGAATCCCTGACTGAAAGAGACTATATGTATCTGCTCGAGATCGATTCAGATGTTCTCTCCTATAGCAGCCAACCGGAAGACTGGAAACCCGATTTATCCGGGTGGTCTGTGAGTATTGGATTACCCAAATAAGGAATTAAAAAGATGCCACTCACAACCACCGAACTTTCTGTCATGACTTTGACCGAAAAACTCCAAATTGTTAATCACCTCTATGTTGCCTACCCTCGGTTTCAGTAAATTCTTGCAGCTATAGAGTACTGTCAACAAGTGTGAACCTTCTCGCCTAAGTCAGTTGATTCAAGTTAATGATGAACACTTAAGGGGTATGGCTTTATTTCCTCATGAAGTTGTTTCTGAGAAGGATTCTTTTGACTATACCATCTATACATATGGAAGAAAGCTTTGTCCAAGCTGTTTGAAAGAAGCTCTTTATTGCCAAAAAATTTGGGACTGGAAGATCGTGAAAGCTTGTCCTTTACATCAATGCTTGCTACTTGAGAAATGTTTGGGATGTCAAAAATCGATCCGGTGGTCAAGGCCGGGAGTCACTCGCTGTCGATGTGGCTTCGATTTTCGGGACGCTTTGACGTCACCAGCTAACTTGTCCCAGGCTAATCTGTCTGTTTACTTGTACGGTCTTAGCTTGAGTTGATGTTGGGTGGCTCTTTTAACAGGAATTTTCATTTTATGTGCTTTCCAGGAAATAAAATTTCACTTTATGTGCGAATCGTCACCCTGGAATTTCACTTTATGTGCGAAAAGCCGGGGCTGGAAGCCCCTTAACTCCGTTGGAGAAATTTCACTTTATGTGCGAACCCACAGTCAGTCCGTGGGAAAAATTTCATCTTATGTGCAAACCGACACACATTGTCGGTTTGCACATAAGATGAAAATTGGCAGCTAACTACCTTGCTATTGTTGCTCAAACATGTACTAACTAAATAAGTATGCATTCTTTGCTCGTTTATTATTCAGTTGTTTCAGAGCAAGAAATATTTGTATGGATTATTCAACCTACAGGTAAGGTAGATTTTAGGAAAAGAGAACTAAATTTCACCAATACCTCTCTCGAAGATCTCACAAAGAAGGCACTCAAAGTTGCCGCTTCATATGTAAAGCGAGGACAGGAAGATAAAGCCTTAATCCAGGCTATACGACAGCTTAGGCTGCGGACTGTTGCGAAAGGGAGTGAACAGCAAATTTTAGATGACCGAACTATCGATGCTGATAAACAAAAACAGATACTCCAGCAGCTTTATCAAATTCTTATCACTCCCATAAAAGAGTTTTTGCCTACAAATCCAGAAGCACATGTAGTTTTCATCTCACAAGATGCTCTTCTTCTAGCTCCTTTCCCTGCACTGGAAGATACTACAGGTCAATATTTAATCGAGCAGCATACAATTCGTGTAGCCTTAAATCTCCAAGCTCTTACTCAAGTCAATTCCACACTAGATCGGTTTCCTAGAGGTGAGAAAATTCTTATTGTAGGCAATCCTGCTAATCCGCAGACACCTAGTTTACCAGGGGCTGAACAAGAAGCTCAATCTTTAGCTCTTATGTCTGCGAGTTCCCCACTCATAGGAAGTCAAGCTACTTTTAATAAAGTTTTGCAGAAGTCATCTGATGCTAACGTGATTCACTTGGCTACACATGGAATTTTGGATGTAGCCTCTTCACCAATAGATGTAATTCTAATACAAAGTACCACAAAAGATGGTTATTCTATAATCGGATGTTAATGTATGAATTCTATTCTGAGATGCGTAGACAAGACGTTGAAGCCGGAAAGATTGATATAGCTAGAGCGTTGCGTAAAGCGATGCTCAAAGTAAAAAATACTCCGGAATATCGCGATCCAATTCATTGGGATGGGTTTTTCCTAGCAGCCGCTTTCTCATTTCCAATGCATTTTTGTAAAGGGATTCAGCTTCTGCTAACTTACCATCATCATTATAAATAGATGCAAGGTTATTAAGCCCAGTAGCTACATCAGGATGCTCTTCCCCTAATATGCGTTTTTGTATTTCCAACGCCTCTAGAAGCATAGTTTCTGCCTCCTGATATCTTCCCTGAACTGCATAATTCTGCCCTAGGTTATTTAAGACAGTTGCCACATCATGATGTTCTTCTCCTTGAAGTTGTTTATATAGTTGCAGTGCATTGAAATAAAGCGGTTCAGACTCGTCATATCGTTTTTGAGAGTAGTAGCAAGATGCTAGATTATTGAAGCTAGTGGCAACACGAGGGTGCATTTCACCCAACAGCTTTTGTCTCATCTCCAATGCCTGTAAAAATAGTAATTCTGCTTCTTGATTGCGTCCTTGAGCCTCGTAGAACAAAGCCAGATTGTTTAGACTATCTGCTATATCGGGGTGTTCCTCTCCCAATAGCTTGCGCCTCATTGCTAATGCTTGAATATACAGTGGTTCTGCTTCCGCATATTGTCCTTGAGCTTTAAGGAGGAGACCTAAGTTATTCAGGCTATCCGCTACATCAGGATGTTCCTCTCCCAACAGCTTGCGCCTCATTGCTAATGCTTTTTCGTGCAGAGGTTTTGCTTCCGAATATTTCCCTTGAACACGGTAAGCTGATGTTAAGCCGCTAAGACTTGTCGCTACACTTGGATGCTCATTGCCAAATCGCTTTTGGGTCGTTTCCAGACATCGCCGATACCAAGCTTCTTGCTGACCATAAAATCCTTGCCCCTCATAAAAACGACTCAATCCCATAAATGGAGCGAGTAACTCTTCATCGTTTAGGCAGTCACAGAGACTCGTGGCAACTTCAGCCACATGGGGCATGGCGAGTTCCAGCTCTAAGAGTAACTTTCGAGTCGGGGATTCGGGAACTTGGCGGGCAATCGCCACCATTCCCTGGCAAAACGTTTGCTTTAAATCCTCTGATTGGGCTACAGTCGCATATTTATCTTGCAAGAACTCTCGAATAAGCTGATGCAGTTGATAGATATCTTTTCCTTTTCGTTGTAGGAGATGTAGGTTCACCAAGTTGTCATTTCTAATCTCTTCTAAATCGTCTGGATCGTGGTCTGCTGCAACCTGTTCAACCAATATCCAAGGAATTGGGGCTAGAGCAAACAAGCTTAATAAACAGCTTAATTCCTTGGTATCATCATCCAACGTCTCCCAACTCAAATCAAAAGCGGCTGCCACGCCCAAGGATAGGGTCATATCATCATCTGGTTTACGTAGCGAACGCTCCTCCAAACGCTTCTTCTCTAGCCGTCGCTGCATCTCTGCAATAGATAAATCAGGGCTGCGGTCAAGATATCGTCCAACCAGTTCCAAAGCTAAAGGAAGATACCCTAGCTACTCACAGAGCTGTTTGGCTTTGTCTAATTCCTGTTGAAGACGATCGCTACCAGTTAAAGACGCTAATAAGGCTATAGCAGAAGATTCTTCCAAAACGTCAATTTCAAGCTGCTTAACCGATTTTCCTAAGCGCAACCGACTTGTGATGAGTACCTTAAATCGGGAATCGGAGGGAGGTAAATAGGCTTTAATGGGTTTGTAATCTAAAACATCGTCAATGATGACAAGTACTTCTCCAGGTTGCCAGTGAGTCCAACAAAACCCTACCTGAGCAGGCAAATCCAACTCCTCAGAGGGATTGAGTTGGAGGCGCGAGCGCCCAAACTGGACAATCTGGGTTCCTACATCAACACCTCTTGCCTGTAACCAGCAGATACCACCCTGGTAGGTTTGCTTGTATCTCAAGGCATATTGCAATGCCAGTTCTGTTTTGCCAACACCGCCCATACCTGCGATCGCAGACACAGCTACCCGCTCATTTTCCTGAAGCTGCTGGTGCAGGGTTGCAAGTTCTCGCTCTCGACCGACAAATTGCACTACGCCGCTGCGGGGTACGTTTTCAGGAATTCCAGTTGGTTGAATATTGGGCTGAAGAGACTGTAAGGTTTCTCGTAGGATTTCTCGGATAGCTTCAGCATCAGCGCCTTGGTAATTGCGATCGCCAATCTGGATATCCTGTCCCTGACCAATGTTGACATTGTACTTGCCCAGTTGCAACACATCCTGGCGATCGCTCGCACTTAGCAACCAACGCAGAGTTACAACGTCTGCTTCGGTTTGCTCACCTTTTCCAATCCGATCAAGGATTGTCAGCGGGTCATCGGGAACAGGCATGGCTGACATTAGCTCGAAGCGATCCAGAAGTTACCGGAGTATTTGCACTGGGGCAATCTACTGTGTGGAAAATAGGATTGTTCCTCAAGGCGGTCGTCTCAATAAAGGTGTTGTCCTCCGACATCAATATGGCATACCAGCCAGAAGTAACGCTATCTTCTGCTTAGGCTTAGAAGCGATCTCGCCCAACTCATCTCTCTGAAAGGGCAGAAAATCGGTGCCGCTATGATAATAGCTACAGGAATGGTGAGCGAGCGCCTATTCCATCAATTCCCTTTAAACTCCAACCGCTGGGGATACCGTTCAAAAGTCGGACAAGCAGGCAAAGGTGAGAGATGGCTGATCCCAATGAGTTGATTGCAATCGTTGAACGCATCCTCAACGGTTGTCAAGATGAGGAAGATATTGCTCTGCGAGCCGTTCTACAAGAGCAAACGCACCGCTCCAATATCACTCCGAGACGCAGGTTGGGAAACTCTCCACAATTAGCGTTAACATCTGCTCTAGTTCTTCCTGCTGTCTCTTTTGCATTTGAAGTTGTAACCATAAACAGCAAAGGGCGGGAACTCCAGCGGAAGCAAGCGTATGCCCAGCAATATATTGAAGATTTAGAACGAAAGCTGTTGCAGCCTTAGCGCAAGTGAATCGCTCCCTCAAACCTAAGCCTTCTAAGTTTAAGGGTAGCAATTTGCCTGTAGAAGGAGTCTGTTGGTATGATGCTGTCGAATTCTGCGCCGCAAAGGAAAGAAACACCAATCCAAGAAACGAATCCGAACAGTATTGGGGGTGTCATCTTTCAGTTTGTGAACTTACTCGGATTTTGTCTAATCTGCGATGACAGTATATGAATAGATGAGCAATAGTGGAGGACGAGCATGACTCGGCGGGTTAAACGTCCCTCATTCGGGAAGCGATGGCGGTCAAAATTAGTTCGCTTCACTCTTATTATGCTGACCAGCGCTCTGCTCATCCTCAAACCACTTGCTATGGTTATTGCACAGAACAGTCCAGGTTTAAGCGAGCCAATTTCTAAGGTAGCGCAGGGTCGAAACGTAGCACACGAGCATTTGATAGAGAGGAATGAACAGTACTCGCAAAGTCAGACTTCTACCCAACCTGATGTAAAAAATACCATATCAGACATCCAGGTGCAGTTTTTAGACGAAGAGGGCAATCCAGTTCAGAATATAACCCCTCTCGATATCGTCCAAGCAGAAATTACAATAAAGCCGGGAGAAATTGTTGAGCAATCGCATCTTGAGGCAGACCTACAGCGCATTCGGAGACTGGGTATTGCTGGAAGTGTACAATCTTTTCTACAGCAATCTGCTGAAGATCCAACTAAAGTGAGTGTCATATTTCTAATTATTGATGAGAAGATTAGTCAATGGAATCCTTGGATGAGGGATGCACTTGCAGGATTTAAAGCGGCAGATGCCGGGGATTTTTCGTCAGCAATCTCCCACTATGAAGAAGTCCTCAGACTGGTTAAATCAACACGCTCAAAGCAGATAAAAGCCCTAACTCTCTATAACATTGGCAATCTTTATAAAAATCAGAGTGACTATCAACGGGCACTGGCTGCTTATCAACAAGCACAACCTATGTTGCATGATTTAGATGCCTACTTTATAGAATTAACCGCATGGATTAATATTGCAATCTCCTATAATAATTTAGCAGAGCCTGAGCAAGCAATTACTGCATATAAGCAAGCCCTAGAACTGGCTAGATTACTAGCCAGAAATACTAAATTAATAGGTTTTTTGGGAGAGAAAAAATCAGGATCATTAGATGAAAATAACGATAATTTATCGTTATTAATACCAGGGATTATAAAAATAGCGGAACTAATGCTTACAGTAGATATCGCTACAACCTATAGTACCTTGGGAGATTACCAGCAGATAATTTATCTAGTCAACGACTCAAAGTTACTATCTAACTCCAGAAACCTAGAAAATGCTTGGGCAAATATTGCAAAAAATTTATTTCCAACTAATAACCTGCAAGGATTTCAGCTTGAGCTAGCACAAATTATTCCTAAACTGGGTCAATTTCTCTCTCGGCTTCCGGAAATTCTGCAACCCCTTGCTCTCCGATTTACTTACTTAGAGCTAGGAGATGTACCAAGGGCAGATGATTACAGCCGAAGAGGTCAGCAAGTATTGCAAGATGCATTAGAAGATTTCAGGCGCTCAATCTCTGAAATTAGTATAAATAACTCTAGTTCATGGATTCACTTAATAGTAGAGGGAATTGATTTTCTCCTAGATGACCAGAAAACTAGTCAAGACGTAGAGGCTATAGGACGAAAAATTGTTAGTCTCTTGGAAACCTCCATAAGTCAGCAGGATATTAGAGCGCTTACCCCTTATCTAAAAATAGGTTTACCTTTCATCCTTAACTTCTTTATTAATACCAACGATAGTGAAAAAACGTTAGATTTTACAAATCGATTGTTGGTTGCATGGCGCTCATTTGATGCTTTTCAAGGGGAACCTAATGCCGAGCAACCTGATTGGTCAGGAGCAATGCTTCGTAATGTAAAAAAGTTGATAGAAGCAGGACTTCTGAATATACAAGGCGAAGCTTACTTCCGGTTATCAAAAAATCAGCAAGCGATTACAGATTATCGTAAAATTATTGACTTAATGAAATTAAGTCCTGCTCAACTTCAACAAATACAGCAAGAATTTCAGTCAAATCCCGAAATCTTACAATTTATTCAGTTACTTCAACCAACACTGGAAGCAACTCAACAAATACCTCTATCAGATCCGAAGTTAATCCAGCAGGAATCTCAGTCAAAATTGGAAGTATTTCAACAGCGATTACAGTCTAACCCTAAACTCGCACAGCTATTTGTCCAACTTATGGACTTCTTTGGTAGTATGCTGCAAGCAAATGCTTGGGTCGGTCTTGGCAAAGCGTACACCGAGCTAGGCGAACTTGAAAATGCCCGTAGTAGCTACTATCAGGCTTTAGCATTCTGGCTCATCCTTGGGAATCAGTTACAGAAAGCTGAAACTTGCTACGGTCTTGCTGAGGTTGAGTTGAAACTGGGGAATCTTAAGGAAGCCCAAGCAGTGATTGAGCGTGCGCTCGCAATATTAGAAGATAATCCTCCTTCTAAAACCAATCCTTTTAGTGGTATTGGATTTACGACAGCCGAAGTGAATTATGGTTATGGTTTTGTAAATAGAGGCGATATCAAACTTGGTGTGGGACTGTCATCAAAAGGCATTTTAGATAGGACTGCATCCAACTCTACCAACCCAATTTTGGGAGAAGCTTGTACTGGAGTTACCAGCTATTTTGCCTGCAAGCAGCGCTACTACGATTTCTATATCAATCTCCTAATACAGCTCGCTCAGCAGTATCCTACAGCCGGATATAACATTGCAGCGTTTGCAGCCAGCGAAAAATCTCGTGCAGGAACTCCTGAGGCATTTAGTAAATCTGCTCAACGCATTTTGCCCCTCAATCAAACTGCTGAATTCACGGCAATTCAGGAACAACTTTTAGATGATAATACGTTGCTGCTGGAATATTTTTTAGGTGAGAAACAGAGCTATCTGTGGGTGTTGTCTGCCAACACTTCACTACAAACCTATGTACTCGACAGTAGGGCAGAAATTGAAGCTAAGGCTAGGGAGTTTTATGACCTACTGACCTTGAAGAAGGGCAGAATTAAGCCCAAAACAACGGCAAAAGTTGGGATGGAACTCACCGATCTAATCCTTAAGCCGATAGCCAAGCAACTAGGACAAAAACGGCTATTGTTGGTAACGGATGGGATTTTACAATTCATTCCCTTCAGCGCACTGCCCGATCCTGCTGCCAAAACGCCACCAGACACTGCATCTGTCGGAGGAGCATTTGCACCCCATCTGCAACCCCTATTGCTCAACCACGAAATTATCAATTTACCGTCCGCATCGGTGTTAGCTAGAATCCGGCAGCGGCAAGGTAATCGCCCCTCCGCCAATAAAGAACTGGCAATTTTTGCCAACCCCGTATTCAATCATGCCGATGATCGGGCAAAAGAGTTACTCCTGGCAACAGGTCGAACAACGTCTAGTCCGACTAGCCTGTTTAGAACAACGGTTTCCCCAGACATTACTATACTTTATCCCCCATTACCTGGTACCCAGACAGAAATGGAGCGCATTTCTAAACTGATTGCGCCAAATCGACAAGTGCAATATCCCGGCTTTGCCGCCAGCTATGAGACGGCTCTCAGTCCCAAATTGAGTCAATATCGCATCATTCACTTTGCAACCCACGGCGTTTTCAACAACAGATCGCCCAACCGTTCTGGCATCGTGCTGTCGGCTTTGGATAAGACGGGTGAATTGCAGCGGAGTTTGCTTTCTCCGGCAGATACGTTCAAGATGCATCTGCCAGCAACCGAGCTGGTGGTGTTGAGTGCCTGTCGGACTGGCTGGAGCGACACTGTAAGACGGGAATCACTAACTGGATTAACTGGAGGTCTAATGACTGCTGGAGTGGATCGAGTCCTTGTCAGTTTGTGGAGTATAAAGGATGACACGACGGCAGAATTGATAGCACGGTTCTACCAAAATTTGTTCGAGCCTCAACACAAACGCTCACCCGCGCAAGCGTTAAGAGCGGCACAAATTTCTATGTGGAACGAACCCCGATGGCAGGAGCCTTACTATTGGGCAGCATTCACCATTCAAGGGGAGTGGCGTTAGCGAAAACTAAGGATTTGAGCGTGAGACGGCATCTCTCAAACCGATGTTTTCGAGTAACGTTTCCCAGGACTTTCTTAGCCCAGTGTCTTGTGGATTGCTTTGGATTAGCTTCCGCAATGTATCAACCATATCGAACCAAATTAAATGGTCAGCATAGAGTCGAAGTCGTTCTTGCTCTGAGAGGGTTGTTGGATCGATGGTGAACACGTCCCTAGGATTTACCCGTTCTACCCAACCATCGACGGCTGCGTCTCCAGACCGATTGGTAGGGTTGCATATCACCGAAAACGCCCAATGATATTGTTGACCTGTTTCCAAACCCGATTGTGTTGCAGGAATAGACACATTGACGAATCCTGGAGTATTTGCCAGAGGAAACTTCGTCTCATAAACTGTTTTTTCGTCTGAATCGGTCAACACAAATTCTGCTTCCAATCCCGGTCTGGGTCGGTAGGGAACATAGAAATAGAACGTGGGACGCTCCGCAATTGTCTGCTCCTCCCAGTAGGAGTAGTCTTTTTCTGGGGCGGCAGGCACCAATGCAACGAGTTCCCCTTGTGCGTAGCGACACAAACCTTCCCGATTACCGCCACCTCTGCTGCTCACTAGACGTTGAGTGCGTTGAGGTCTTGTCGTCAAACGACGCCAGACGCTTTCCAGCCAGTTCTCATTGCGAGTCTGAGCCTGTACTTCTATCGCAAGAGGGAGGACGATTGCCCCGCTACCCATCAACAATCCTGCAAATACAATTTTCAAGCAATTCAACCAAAACCGATTCATAGATTAGATGCTAATTTCCTACAACCTTCTAAAACCAGGATTTGAGCGATAGTGAATGAGGAGAACAGCACTGCCTGATGCGATAAATGACAGGATGGAAGGCAATACAGGTATCCATAAACCATTTCTGATTGTCAACAGACCAGTCAGGTGGATTACGACAATTCCGACAAGAATTCCGCCAGCGCCAAAAAGATAAATTTGCGCTCGACGTTTGCAACGGTTGCACCCCCAGCTCGACAACAGGCTTCCCGCCAAGGACCAACCTCCCACCCACATACCCTCTCCCCATTGTGGTAAAACCCACAGGAGTGACCGTTTATTCAGAACGGCGCTGAGGATTTGGCTGATCATGTGGGCCTGAATTGTAACACCAGCAGCTTTCTCACTATAAGGAGTTTTTACATAATCAACCGCCTCACTAGGGTCTGTGACGCCCATTAAAACAATTTTATTCTTAAATACATTAGGGGCAATTTCTCCTTTTCGCACTTGCTCAAGGTTGAAGTGTGGTGCAATATCACGTAGGCTGCGATCAGGCTGCCGATAGTTTAGAAGAAGTTGAACCCCAGCCGCATCTAAATCCTGATACCCACCGTAATTGTAGGAATCGATGCGCCGAATCAGAGTATTGCCAATTTGTAGATGTCCCTCAGCCGTCCACAGCTTGTCATAATCAAACCTTTTACCTTGTTTCAGTTCCAGATACCGCAGAGCTACAACCAAACTGAACGATTGCTGAGACTGACAGGGATGAGCTGGGGGAGGGGGCATTTCTAGCAGATGACGACGCAGTACTTCATCGGGATCAATCGCAAAATTACTGAATCCAATTCGTTCAGGTGGAATAACTTCCGATGCCGGAGGCGGGGTTCCAGGGGGATTGTCCTGATTAGGGAACTCACAAATGGCAAATAACTGCTTCGTCTGTCGGAAACGCTGCGATAGAGGTTCTGCCGTCGAAGCAAAATCACGATAGAGATCGAGTGCAATAATCTTGGCTCCATACTGCTCCAATCTAGCAATGACCTCATCTAGAGCCTTGTCAGCAATAGAACCTACACCTGTCTCCCCCTTGGCGCGTTGAGTCGCCAAATCGGCTGCTGCCGCTTCGATAACCACAATCCGCTCATCTGATGGTTCAGGAGGTCGGGAACGCAGAAGATAGTCAAAAATTTGCAATTCAATGGGTTCAAACAAACCCATAAACCGAATAATAGTAATTACTAACGTTACCGTAGCGCTAGTTAAGAAGAATAACCGGAGTGACATGAAAGGTTTGTGTTGAACCTCAGTCACTTGCTCCTGCACAGTAGGCTGGTCTTGAGTTGAAAAGGTCTCCCGAACTACTCCCGATTGATTCCTGGTTTGCAATTCATCGAGAATTGACCGGACAATTTCTCGAATGGTTTCTGCATCCGGTCCTTTGTAGATGCGATCGCCTACATGAATATCCTGTCCCTGCCCAAGATTGACATCATATTTGCCCAGTTGCACTACATTCTGGGCAGTACTTGGTATCAGCAGTTGCCGTATCATGTCCAAATCTGCTTCAGTCGGATGTCCGGCTGTAAGTCGATCGAGGATGGCAAGTGGATCATCAGGCGCAGTCATCTGTTAGGTTTCTCTACACCTTTTGTTGATTTGGCTAGGGCATCAACGTTTGCTGAATCAGGACTGACGCACCCAAACGTATTTCCGTCATTGCGAGCGATAGCGACGCAATCTCAAAGCTTGATTTTCCGTACTCAGTGCGTAAGTCCTATGAATAATAGCTTCGCGATCACCTCTGCCTAGCAACTGCCGCAGAACCTTACTTTATTGTCTTTCCCTTACCTGGTAATGTCAAAGCGCTGAGTACAAGGACTTACACTTTTAGAAAGTTGATGGGCATACTGGAATTAAGCAGACCGCCCCTAAGTTAATCTCCACTAGATGCCTAACCCTGATGAGTTGATAGCGATTCTCGATCGCATTCTCAATGGCAGCCGAGATGAGTCAGAAGTTGCCCAACTGCGGCAGTGGCTCAAAGTCAGTGGCAGTACGCTGCAATTCGTCTCTCAGGATGGCAAGTTCAATACGAATATTGGGCAGGTGCAGGGGGGCGAGATTCACATTGGCGATCGCATTTACCAAGTTGACGTTGAAGCACTCCGGGAACTCCTGCAACCGACGACTCCTTTGCCCAACATTGACTGGCACGCTGTCAGTCAAGCCATGCTGGAGGAGCAACTGCGGCTCACCACCAACCCGCTAACCAGTGGCGAGGGGATTAGCTATCGAACCGAGCAGGTGTATGTGCCGCTGGGATTGGTGGAGCGCAAGCGGCAGACTCGGCGACGGGAGGATGTGCCTCCAGAACAGGGTTCGTTGCTGTACGAAGAGACTGAGATTACCCAGCGCTTTGAACACGAGCAGTTTCTCGAACAGGTATTGCAGCAGGGGCAAAGTCCCAAGAGTCGGGGGAAGCGCATTGCCATCATTGGCGAACCGGGAGCGGGAAAATTGAAGCCCTCACTAAACTAATTCAGACAACTGAGTTCATAGTGCTGCTTGGTGTTTGGTGTTTAGAAGTTGTCATGAATGGCAATCTTCCCACTGCACCTGTTGAAACATCTTCTCAACTTGTAACAATACTAAAGTTTTGTCTCGACAATTCTTTGGACAAGGATGAGTCAAAAATAACTTACATTAGTGTTGGGACTCAAGATCCTATAATGGCTTGTTACAAAAGCCTCTGGAGTATCTCTCAACGTTTGCCCTATGCAATTTTTCATGATGCATGGCATTGTAGTTAAATATTGCCCTCAATACCTCAGCAGCCTCAAAGGCAATCATTCCATAATTTAATTGCGTTGGCACAGCCCCTCTGCAACGAATTGCCCTACTCTACTTTTTTCAGTTTCCGTTTTTCGATCTCGGCGTTCGGTAACAATAACGATTCTTCAATCTCTCTAACCTTATCATCTGCTGTAGAGTTACTGTTTAAACAATCAACTAATAGTTGATTAGCCTTGTAGTAGTGCTTTAACTGCTCCTGCTGAAATCCATTGAACTCCCAATTATGTCCAATATTGCGATATTCTATCAATATATTTCTCAATTTAAAACTCCAATCTTGACCATAATTTTTCCACCATATCTTATATTTTTCTTGACCACTATTTGCATTAGCTAATTGATGTTTAAGGCGCTGTAAAGCTTGATATACATCGCTACTGAGGATGCGAGAAAGAGCAGAAACGAGTACAAAATCCAAAATAGGATAATCAGGAGAAAATCCATAGTCTAAAACATTAGAGTGAATAGGATGAGAGGAAAAGTCGAATGAATTTTGATGAAAATAATTCAAAGCGTGATATAAATCAACAACCAAAGCCCGATCAAGGGCAAGAATACGACTACTTTCCTCCACCTCTATTACAAGTTTATGGGGTTTAAAAGCAGGTTCAAGATTACGAGCAAGTGAAAAATCAATTGAAAGTACAGTGGCTAGACCAATAGTAAAGTAAAAGGCTCTAATAGTTGCGGCTTTGTAAGAAGATTGAACTGAGGATGCTTGCTGGTCAACCCAAATAAGATACTCTATTAATTTATTATCTAAAGACACAAGTTCATGAATTTTTTCTTGCATCATAAAGAAGAGAGAATTTAAATTTGAGAGCATTTCGAGTACTAGTAAAAATATTCCTTTCCATTGATTATCAACAATGTGAGTGACCAACCTCTGCCAATTGCTATGCCTGCAAAACCACTTCGCTACCAAATATTCTTGAAACGTCAGGTGTGAAAACGACCAAACCTTTTGACTTCGCTCAATCAACAGTCCATGCTGCGCTTCAATAGCCCTCAACACCACCCGACTATCCCGCTGCCCAATCCCCAAAAACTCTGCAATATATCTCTCAATCTCCCCCTGCTCAAACAACACATACTGCGGCTGCTCAAACTTCTTCACCGCCAGATAGCTCAATAGCTCCAGCTTCCGCTCCACCGACAAATCCCGATAAATCTCATCCCGCTCAATCTTCCGCGACTTGTCCCACTGCTCCAGCAGTAACTCCAACCCCTCCTCATAGAGCTTCGAGCGCTTCGAGTAAAACTTTCCTGTCTGGTGAAACACCGCGCAGGTTAAACTCAGCAAAATTGGCGTAATCGCCAGCTCCCGAATCGGCTTATTCTCCTCCAAAAAGAGCAGCTCCAGAAACTCCTGTGCCTTTGCCAGTCCCGCCGACTCATCCCCCATCACCGTCTTAAACCAATGCTCGGCAAATGCCCGCACTTGCGGCTCATCAAAATCCGCTACCTCCACATAATCAAACCGCTCAAACCGCGATTCCTGGCTCTGCGTCCGACACGTCACAATTACCTGCACCTGCGGATAGGCACGAGCAAACCGCTTGATTTCCTTCGTGATTTTCTTCCCATCCTCCCCCGTCACCTCATCTAACCCATCCAGCAGCACCAGCGCCCGACCTCGATTGAGTACCAACTGAGTTTCGGCATCCGATAACCGCCAGCACCGCTCTAGATACCGCTCCAGCGAATAGGCAACCTCACGCCCATCCTCCACAAACTCTCGCAGTTTAATCAACACGGGAATCCGGTGCGCTTGTAAATTCCCCGCATTGCACTCGGTCACCACTCGCTGCAAATACGTAGTCTTCCCCGAACCCGGTTTGCCCACTAGCATCAGGTTCGTATTCTTTTCTAGCACTTCCAGCCCCGACACCCGTTTCCGCTCTTTGCCCAAGCCAATGCGATCCAAACTGCGATCGCTCGAATACCCCTGCATCCCCGTCGTGAAGTCCTGCCACAGGTCATCCAGTTCGGACTTGCGGCTACTGCTCAGCTCCTCCAAAATGTTGACATCCACAAACAACTCACCCAACGGCACCCAACGATCCACGCCCCAAAGCGGCATCGTGCCGTGCAAGCATTGAATATCATCGTGAAGGCGCGATCGCACTTGTTGCACCAGTTCATCAACTGACGCTAATTGAGGGGTAGGAGTTTGAGTCGTGGATTGAAGCTTTTGAACAACCTCAATCAGGGCTTGAATCGCTTCCTCATTCCAAGTAACGTAAGTGCGATCGCCAATGTGAATATCCTGTCCTTGACCAATGTTGACGTTATACTTACCTAGTTGCAGTAAATCTTGGTTGCAATTGGTCAGGGCAACTCGAAGCGCTTCAACATCAGTCGCCGTCTGCGTTCCCGATGCAATCCGCTCAATGATGGTGTTTAACTCATCAGAACTCATCATTACTCAATGTTTGGCAGGAGCGATTCGCACTCTAGACAGCTTGCTCCAATGTAACTTCCGTTGACTGAAACCACACTGCTAAACTATGAATTAACCATTACTTAGGCATAGGCAATGCCTCCTGCTCCTGATATTCGCCAAAAAGCGATCGCGCTGATCGACCAACTGCCTCAAGACAAATTGATGGCTGTTGTGCAACTCTTGGAATTTTTAGCGGAGCCGCCTCAGCAGAGTACAATTAGTGCCCAGGAAGCACAGTTGCTTGAGGCGATTGAGAACCATCTGCCTGAAGACGAGCAGACACGCCTAGATACGTTACGCGATCGCTGTGAATGGGGTGAACTGACCGAAGCTGAGCATCAGGAACTGGTTGGTTACGAAGACTTGCTAGAGCAACAGAGAGTAGAGCGTTTAGAAGCTCTGATCGAGCTAGCAAAGCTCAGGAACATTGACCTGATGCGCTTAAACCAGCAAGTTCAGTCGAAGTCCCAGCCTTCCCATGCCGTCTGAATATGAACGAGTCCCTACAGCCCTGAGACAGGAAATTGCTCAACGGGCAAAGAATCGATGCGAATACTGCCGTTGCCCGGATGCGTTCTCTCCTGACAGCTTTACAATGGTGTTTTATTCATCAGAACTCATCATTACTCAATGTTTTATCGGGGCGATCACAGCTAAGTGACCTTCTTCTGTGACTGTTGTAAGCATTACCTGATTTTATCGTCTCCAAACTTTAATGGTCTGATCCCTTCCTCCACTGATTAATGTTTCACCATCTGGACTAATTGCGATAGATGTAACACCTCTGCGATGTCGTTCGGGAAAAATTGTTAGTAATTCTTTGGTAGTGATGTTCCATTCTAAAATTGTTTCGTCATTACTTCCACTTACTAAAGTTTTACCGTCTGGACTAAATACAAGACAAGTTACAGCATCCGAATGTCGTTGGAGAGTCTGAGGGATTTCTCCAGTATTTAAATACCAAAGTCTAATCTTATTATCATTGCTGCCACTAGCCAATATTTCTCCATCTGGGCTAAATGCTAGCGTATAAACAGCATCTCGATGTGCTGTAAGTGTACCTAAACATCTTTGACTATCTATATCCCATAATTTGAGAGTTTTATCGTAACTACAACTAGCAAGAATTCGTCCATTTGTTGGGTTAAAAGCAACACAGGTTACTTTTTCAGAATGCCCAGATAATTTAGCGATTTCTTTACCGCTTTCTACATCCCACAATTTAATATCCTGGTTATCATTGGCGGCTAAAATTTTTCCATTAGGACTAAAGGCGACTGAATCAAAACCGAAAACATCGAAAAAATTACTCAAAAGAGTTTTACCAAATGTATGAAGAGCATTTACTGTACTTAACCGCCAAATATTTATTTCATAAGCTTTACAGGCAGCAATTAATTGACCATCTGGACTAATTGCTACAGAAGTCAACCATAAATCAACAATACCTGTTGGAGAAAATGGAACATAAATTTCTTGTATTATTTCCCATGTGTTTGTCTGTTTTGTCTGCCAACGTTTAATAATTTGATTGCCACCACTAATAAAATATTCTTGATTTTGATTATGACTAAAAGCTAACTTTAATCCATAACGCATCACAAATTGTTGGGAAACATCAGTTAACTGTTTGGCCAATTTATCTATTATCCCAATTCCAGTAGATTGAATTTCAACTTGAGTATAATCATTCTCAGTTGAACTAGCTACACATCGCCAAGTTACGTTTTGAATAGCTTTAACTAAAGCTTGGATCGCTTGTTCATCCCACTGCTGATAAATGCGATCACCTATATGTATCTCTTTCCCTTCACCAATATTGACATTGTACTTACCTAGTTGCTGTACAACCTGGCGATCGCTAGCTAGCAGTCGCTGACGCAGAACAGCCATATCCTCATCTGTTTGCTGTCCCTTTTCAACTCGATTCAGAATTTGTTTAAGTTCTTCAGAAAGTGTCATTTGATACTCTTTATGTTTATATGAGTTGGCATTCTGGCGTTGAAAACTGCTTCAGCAAAACTTTCTTGATACTTTCTGCATATCGGCTAGTCGCAGCGATCGCCGCAGCATCTCTAAATCTTGTTCAGTCTGCTGGTGCTGAGTAATCCGCTCAAGGATGGGATTGAGTTCGTCAGGGGTCATCATTGCACAAAGGGTGGAACGAGCCGTCTGTGAATCGCCAAGAATTGGAACAATCATGCACCTCTCGCCGATCATAACCAACAGATTCTCGACCGAGTATTGGCTCGATTGACCTCAATCGTTTCGGCTTCTCCTCGGTTGAAAAAATCTGGATACAGCCTCAAGAACTGTGCATTCACATTAATAGCTCAGTCAAGCCGAGTGGGTACGGACAATGGTTCCTCCCAATGAACTCAATGGAATTCTAGACCGCATTGCCAACGGAGAAGAAACCGAAGGCGATCGCCAACTGCTGCGGCAATTACTCCGGGAGAAACAGAGTCAGAGTGTGGTGCAGCTCGGCAAGTACACCGTTAACCTGGGGCAGGGGCGGGAGATTCAAGTGGGCGATAGCGAAGCGCTGCTGCGAAGCGCAGATCGCATTTACCAGGGTGCGGATGCAGAAACGATTAAAACCGTGATTCAAGCCGTTCTACAGCATCCACCCGTTGTGCGATCGCAACTGACACCCCAGGAATATCGGAATCGACAGGCTTTACTCAACAAAGTCAAGAACTTCTGGGTTCAGGGCGTGCTGGAAACGTCTCTGCATCATCAGGTTATCATTCAACTCGGTTTAGAAGACCGCTCCCATGTCTTGGCAACGCCCTGGAATTTGGTTTTGGAGACAGCGGATCGCGCTCAAACCATCTTATCCGAAGGCACAACAGTCCTCGACTTATTCGATCGACTGGGTACTGGGCGCACGTTGCTGATTTTAGGAGAGCCAGGGGCAGGCAAAACAATTACCTTGCTCCAACTTGCCCGCGAACTCATTGCACGAGCCGAGCAAGACATGGACCACCTGATTCCCGTAGTGTTCAACCTCTCGACTTGGAGCAGCAAATGGCACAGTCTTGCCGATTGGTTGGTAGCAGAATTGAATACAAAATATCAGGTACCCAAGGCGATCGCCCAACCCTGGGTTACCCAACAGCAACTTCTCTTGTTGCTCGATGGTTTAGATGAAGTTCGAGCTGAATACCGAGATGCTTGTATAGTTACCCTCAACCAGTTTCAGCAAGCCCACGGGACGGAAATGGTGGTGTGCAGCCGCATCAAAGACTACGAAGGGCTTTCTCATCGGCTCGCAGTGCAACGGGCAATTTATTTGCGATCGCTCACTCCAGAACAGGTCGATGGTTACTTGAACAGTCTCAACACTGACCTGATGGGGTTGAGAGCGCTACTGGCAAACGATACCATCTTGCAAGAACTGGCGCGATCGCCGCTGATGCTAAACATTCTGATATTGGCGTATGAAGGCATCGACCCTCAAGACTTTCCTCAAATCAGCATGGAAGCCCACCGCCAAAGGTTGTTCAACACCTACATTGATCGTATGTTGAGGCGGCGCGGTATTGCGGTGCGGTACTCACCCGCACAAACGATTCGATGGTTAAGCTGGTTAGCCCAACAGCTAGTTTGTTCCTCCCAAACCATCTTTCTCATCGAATGGCTCGATCGCAAGTGGCTGCAATCCTCTCGGCAGCGATGGCTATACATCATCCTGAGTTCGCTGATCGTGGGACTTGCACTCGGATTGATGATTGTTGCCCTTACTGTCGGGTTCAAGCAGGATTGGCTCACAGTTGGACTCAAGTTTTGGGCAAGCTACAGTCTCGTAAATATTTTGATGTCTTGGAGCTTGATTTCCGTTGAGCGGATGCAACCCAGTCCACTTCAAATTCTCCTGCAACGGTTGGTGAATAGTCTATGGCCGGGGCTGGAGAGTGGATTGGTGTTTGGGATGATCGTTGGAGTTATGAAAACTCCTCAAGTGGGTTGGATTATGGCTTTGTTGACAGGATTGGTCGTTGGACTGATGGATTGGTGGTTGGGTGGAGTCGTTGAAGCCAGTTATCTCAAACCGGTAGAAGCTTTGAGATGGTCGTGGACAAACGTCAGAAAGTATCTCATGTTTGGTCTAATCGGCTCTACGCCAATCGGTCTACTCCTGGGTCTAACGGGTGTCTTGGGTCATAACTTGATTGAAGGGATGCTCCTTGGAATGCTGGGGGGTTTAATTTTCAGCTTATTTAGCGGTCTACGTTCGGGTGTTGAAGTTGAGACTCGAACTTCTCCAAATCACGGGATTTGGCAGTCGGCAAGAACGTCTGCCACAGTAACAGCCATTCTTTCATTGGGACTCTCCTTGGGGATTCACATGCTCAGCCCGTGGCTAACGGTTTCTCTGAATTGGGGAGTATTCTGGGGACTGTATGTCGGGCTGTTGATGGGAGGAGTCGCTTGTATAGTCCACCTCAGTCTACGAACTGTATTTTATTTTCACAGCTACATACCCTGGAACTATGCTCGTTTTTTGGATTACGCCGTCGAGCGCATTTTCCTGCAAAAAGTTGGCGGTGGTTATATTTTCATCCATCGCTTGCTGATGGAGCATTTTGCGGCTATGCAGTTTGAGGAGCGTGGGAAGTGAGAGGCGATTCCTGCGGATAGCTTTGCTTCACGCACCTGCTGCACCAGTGCATCAAGCGAAAGCTGGTCTTTTTCCACTAATTAGTATTCCAGACATACTTCTGACAGGTACTCTTAGCCTCTCTTGCATTGTTATTTGGCGGGTTAACAAAGACAGAGCGATCGCGTCAACCATTACAGGCAACCTTAATCAAAGTTTCTCAGTTATTACCATGTGAAAATTGTGCAATATTATTGCCCTGTAAATCCCACAATCGTATAGTTCCATCTTTGCTGGTAGTAGCAATGAGTTTTCCATCAGATCTAAAAACTACGCTTGTGAGCCGAGCTTTAGTACTCCTGAACGTTGTTAGCTCCTTGCCTTGTAAATCCCACAAGCGTATAGTTCCATCTTCACTGGCAGTAGCAATGAGTTTTCCATCAGGGCTAAAAACTACGCTTATGAGCCGACCATCAGAACCCCTGAAGCTTGTTAGCTCCTTGCCTTGTAAATCCCACAAGCGTATAGTTCCATCTTCACTGGC
>CBDTXL010000020.1:0-31315 GCA_965364435.1 uncultured bacterium | reverse complement strand
GCAATAAGGGCAGTGAGCAAAGGAATGCCACTCCAACCACCCGAAAGATGTCAGCCAAAGACACAACGGCAGCTTGTTGACTAACCGTTAGGGGTTACGAGTTGAGGATTGGAGTCTCAACTCGTAACCCTTAATCTAGTGGCGATCTCACTTAAGCGCCTTGGGAAAAAAGACGTTTTCTCAGTCTCCACGCTCCAGCCCCTTAGACTTGTCCGAAAATTAACCTGAAAGCCTTGTGGTTCCTAGGCGGGATTCTAATTTCAGGACAGGTCTCTTGAATAATAATCCGCCGCGCATTCCCCGCCCCCGCATGGGAAGGATAATTATCAAAACTAGCGAAACTGCTAAAACAACAATAGCCAAAAATGTGTTGCTCAACAGGAAGAACCAAAGAGTTAGCTTCCTGACGGTTGGAGATGCCATGATGAATCTCACAAAAATCATATTAGTTGTCCTGTTTTTATTTTCTTTTGCTTATAATCTGTTTTCTCAACTTACTGATAAAGAAGCAGAAACTATTCTTGAGGGAATGTAGCCAATTGAACAGGGTGGCAGCACCCCCTTAACTTAAATAACTAAAAATTTTCTTTTTCAGTATCTAAATATACATTATTTTCTCTTCCATGCTTTACTAACATGAAAACGATGCATTTTTTAAATAATCAAAAAAATCGAGCGGCACAGTAAACTTTCACGGGCTTAGCACCAAGGCAAGGAAGAGCCGCTTTATCAGGGACAACTTAGGTCTACTATCCACTCCAAACTTTGTTGAAGCGTCAGAAACCACGTCCTAATCAAAGATTAGGGCGTGGTAGTTCATTTATGGATAAAAACTGAGCTGAGGCAACCCAAGTGTTTCTTCCCAACCCATCATCAGATTCAGACACTGTATCGCTTGACCAGCTTGGCCTTTAATCAAGTTGTCAGTGACCGACATCACGATCACCCTGCCGGTGCGGGCATCGACTTCGACGCCGATATAACAGAGGTTTGTGCCGCAAGCCCACTTGGTTTGGGGATAAGTGCCAGCGGGCAACACCCTGATAAAAGGAGAGGCTCGGTAGAAGGCTGTATAAATTGTTATCAAGTCTTCTCGCACTAGCCCAGGATCGCGCAGAGTGGCATAAACAGTTGCAAGTAAGCCCCGCACCATCGGAATCAGGTGGGGAGTAAACTGCACCATCACCTCGTGGCCTGCTAAATCGCTGCAAATTTGCTCAATTTCTGGGATATGCCGGTGACGGGCAACGCCGTAGGGTGCCAGGGAGTTGTCGGCTTCCGACAGTAAGAGATTGGTTTTTGCGGCGCGTCCAGCACCGGATGTCCCAGATTTAGCGTCGATAATTGCCGTTTCTGGAACAATTAGACCTTGCTTCAAGAGGGGGGCGAGTGCCAGGAGACTGGTCGTGACATAGCAACCCGCACAGCCTACCAGCTTGGCTTCGGCAATGCGATCGCGATACAGTTCCGGTAAGCCGTAAACCGCTGTTGCTGCGGTTTCCTGGTCATGCCGATCACCACCGTACCAGCTTTTGTACGTCTCCAGGTTACTAAATCGATAGTCAGCTGAGAGGTCGAGAACCAGGCATCCCTTTGACAACAGAGTCGGTGCCATTTGATAGGCTAGACCATTCGGCAAAGAGAGGAACACTGCCTTACAGCGACTGGCGATTTCGTCTAAATCAATCGACTCAATCGTCAGATCAACAAGATGGCCTAAATGAGGGTAGATCTCAGCAAACGGCTTGCCAGCGCTGCTATCTCCCCCCAAATAAACCACTTCGACTCCTGGGTGATCCATCAAGAGTCGTACAAGTTGCACGCCACCATAGCCTGAAGCGCCGATGATTCCTACGGGCAGGCGTTCTAAATCACCCATAATATTTCTTTCCTAAGAGGCTGAAATCGCAAACGGTTTAACATTTGCTGCATTCTAGTATCAAAAGTGAACTTTGGTGGTATAAATATTCAGGTATTTTCCGAGAATTTTCCCAGTAACGTCTGCAACTCCTGTGCTGAAACAAACGGGATACAATGCGAGTAGGAACAAAGTTTAGAAATCTTTACGGGTTTATCACTCGCACTCTTCTGTGGAATCGCCTGAAACTGATTTGTTTGCATTTGACTCGATTGATGCTGCTCTGGCAGACCTCAAAGCTGGTCACGCCGTGGTGGTGGTGGATGACGAAGGCCGTGAAAACGAAGGGGACGTAATTTGCGCCGCCCAATTTGCGACGCCTGACATGATTAATTTCATGGCGGTAGAGGCACGGGGGCTGATTTGTCTGGCGATGATGGGCGATCGCCTCGACGCCCTGGATCTGCCTTTAATGGTCACCAAAAACACCGACAGCAACCAGACAGCCTTCACCGTTAGCATTGATGCTGCCTCACACCTCGGTGTCACGACTGGCATCTCCGCTGAAGACAGGGCACGTACCATCCAGGTAGCGATCAACCCAGAGACTCAACCGGGTGACTTGCGGCGTCCTGGTCACATTTTTCCGATCCGTGCCAGAGAGGGAGGGGTCTTGAAACGGGCGGGTCATACCGAAGCAGCCGTTGACCTCCCCCGACTGGCGGGTTTATACCCGGCTGGTGTCATATGTGAAATCCAAAATCCTGATGGCTCAATGGCGCGTTTGCCCGAGTTGATTCAGTACGCAAAGGACCATCAACTGAAAATTATCAGCATTGCTGACTTAATCAGTTATCGCCTCAAGTACGACCGCTTTGTCCACCGGGAGACGATCGCTCAATTACCCAGCAGTTTTGGAAATTTCCAGATTTACGCTTACCGCAACACCTTGGATAACGCAGAACACGTTGCGATCGTTAAGGGAAACCCAGCCCAGTTCCAAGACAAGCCGGTAATGGTGCGGATGCACTCGGAATGCTTAACGGGAGATGCCTTGGGTTCTCTGCGCTGTGACTGTCGGCTGCAACTGCAAGCGGCACTAAAAATGATTGAGAACGCCGGACAGGGAGTGGTGGTTTATTTGCGGCAAGAAGGGCGAGGGATTGGTCTAGTCAATAAGTTGAAGGCCTATTCTTTGCAAGACATGGGACTGGATACAGTCGAGGCAAATGAACGCTTGGGATTCCCAGCAGATTTGCGGGACTATGGGATGGGAGCGCAAATGCTCAATGACTTAGGCGTCCAAAAAATTCGCTTGATTACGAACAATCCCCGCAAAATTGCGGGTTTGAGAGGCTACGGCATTGAGGTAGTCGATCGGGTAGCGCTGCTGATTGAAGCGAATGACTACAATTCCATCTATCTGGCAACCAAGGCGACTAAGCTAGGTCATATGCTGTTGCAGACTTATCTCGTCACAGTTGCAATTCACTGGCAGGACGCCCCACAGCCGGTAACAGAACGCTACGAGCGATTGGAGAAATTGCGGCATTTGGTGCATAGCCAGCACCTGTTGTTGCAGGAGGAGGCACGTCCTGTAGCGATCGCGGTGTTCGGCAAACCCTCCTTAATTGTCCACCTTGGCTTTGACCAAGCCCAACTCGCAGCACCGGATTGGTACCAGCAATCAAGTCATCCATACCTGCAAGCGATCGCTCAAATTTTGGACGATTTGAGTGAATGGCCTCAAATGGGACGCCTAGAATTTCTCGTGTCTCCCGGTATCGATCCCCTAACTAGCTTACAAGTGCAGTTAGACCGGCAGACGTTTCCTCTGACTCAGCGACCTTCCTCTATCTGCGACAATTTAACCACACAAAAAATCTACAGCTTTGAACGATAGCTAGCTGCCGACTAAACACGTAGGTAGCAGCGAATACTCAGGTATCGGAATCGGGGAAACACCAATGAGCCTTGATGTCATTATCATTGGGAGCGGTATTGGCGGGTTAACAGCTGCCGCCTTGCTAGCACGTTATGGGAAACGGGTGCTACTGTGCGAGAGTCATGCGATCGCAGGGGGTGCGGCTCATAGTTTCTCTCGACAAGGTTTTGAGTTTGATTCTGGCCCTTCTTTTTACTGTGGTCTAGGTGACCAACGTCCCAGCCTGAACCCGTTGCGGCAAGTGCTGGATGTTCTGGGAGAATCTCTTCAAGTTGTTCCCTATGACCCGATGGGGCATTACCACTTTCCAGAAGGAACGTTTCCGGTTTACAGCGATGCCTCACGCTACCGAGAGGCAGTTGCTCAAATTACGCCCACCGGAGCAAGAGAACTAGAACGATTTGAAAAACGCCTGTTATCCCTATATGATTGCCTCAAAGATGTCCCAGTAATTGCCTTGAGAGCAGATTGGCAGCTAATTCCTGTCTTAGTGGGACGCTATCTACCCTCCCTGTTAAAAATCCTGCCTCAACTCGGTATTATCCAGGGTTCAGTCGGTGATGTGGTCGAAAAAGAGGTGCATGAACCCTGGGTGCGGCGGCTGATTGATTTAGAATGCTTTCTCCTTTCTGGACTTAAGGCGCACGGAACGATCGCTCCTGAGGTAGCATTCATGTTGGGCGAACGCTCCCGCGCTGGTGTCGAGTATCCAGTTGGCGGAAGTGGCGCAATTGTTGACGCCTTGGTGCGTGGCTTGAAGCGCTGGGGGGGTGAGTTGCAGCTGAATGCCCATGTGGAGCAAATTCTGGTGGAATCAGGCAGGGTAACAGGAGTGCGGTTGCGGAAGGGGGAAGTTCTCAAGGCACCTGTAGTCATCTCTAATGCCACGATTTGGGATACCTATACCAAACTGCTGCCCAAAGAAGACTTGCCCCAGTCTTACAGACAATCAGCTTTAGAGACACCAGCCGTTGATAGTTTTATGCACTTACACCTGGGTATCCGGGCTGAGGGGTTAGAACAGCTGACGGGGCATCATGTGGTTGTTCACGATGCGGATAAGGATATTACAGAACCTGGTAATACCTGCATGATTTCCATTCCCTCAGTGTGGGATGCGAATCTCGCCCCAGAGGGTCATCATGTTGTTCATGCTTACACATTAGAACCCTACAACGGCTGGAGGCGAGATGAGGGGTATGAACAGAAGAAAAAAGAGCGATCGCAACCTCTATTGCGTGCCTTAGAACGGGTGATTCCGGATATACGCGATCGCATTATCCTAGAACTGATTGGCACACCCCTGACTCATTCCCATTACCTACGCCGCTATCAAGGAACATATGGTCCTGCAATCGCTGCGGGCAAAGGAATGTTTCCCGGTCCTCAAACACCTATTTCTGGTTTATACCGTGTCGGTGACAGTACCATGCCGGGAATCGGTGTCCCAGCTGTGGCGGCTTCTGGTATCCTGTGTGCGAATACGTTGGTAACGCCCCAACAGACAGCAGATTTAAAATTATCCAATGTAGGGGCGAGTCGCTGTTCAAACATAGTGGGGTAAACGATAACATAGCTCGACTCGCCCTGACTTACAGAGAAAGGAGGATAATTTATTTTTTGGAATGCCCTAATACAGACAAGGTTTCCACGTTCGGAGATTTTTTAAATGAGTGGAATTTTGGGCGTGTGGAATAGTCAGAAGCCAACTCCCTGGCAAAAAATGCTGGATGATCTGGCAGTGCTGGGGTCAGATGGTAAAGGTGATTGGCATGATCCCGACGTGGGTCTGAGTCTTGGACGTACTCAGTTCTACAATATGCCTGAATCTTGTCACGAAGCACCTGTAGTGAAGTCTGAAGGTTGTGTTTTAATCTGGGATGGTCGTTTGGATGAGCGTGAATCTCTTTTAGGAGGTCGTCCAAGCAGCACCACAGATGCCCAATTAATCATTGAGAGTTATCGCCGTTGGGGGGAGGACTTTCTACGCTATTTAATTGGTGAATTTGTTTTTATCCTCTGGGATTCCTCCCGTGATTTACTGCTTGTGGGTTGTGATCGGGTTGGAGGGCGTACCCTCGCCTATTATTGGGATGGTCAGACCTTACTGTTGTCGTCACGAGTGCTTACGCTTCTCCATCATCCCCAAGTGAGTACGGAACTCGATGAACTCTATCTTGCTCACACAATCTGTGACTTCTGGGCACAGCCTCCAGGACTGACTCCTTTTGCTGATATCAAGCGTCTACTCCCTGGTTATGCGCTGATTCTTAAATCAGGGCAATTGCAACAACGACAAATTGCTAAGTTAGCCATACCTGAAGGTTACGAGTCGCCTGAATCACCTGATATCTATTACGAAAAGTTTTGGCATCTGTTGAATCAATCAGTTAAAGCTCGATTACGCACTCATCGCCGTGTTTGCACAACTCTCAGTGGTGGGTTGGACTCTACTACAGTCACAGTGTCTTTACTCAATCACCTGCCCACGGTGGATGCCTTCTCGATTGTTACTGATGTTTTTCCTGAATTTGATGAGCGTAAACCGATTGAGTCTTTCTTACAGCGCTACCCCCAGGTTAGATGGCATGAAGTAAATTGCGATCGCGCTTGGGCATTGAGTGAACCTTGGGAGCGGTTGCCAGCCACAGACGACCCTTTGGTGATTTGCACCTTGCCGATGAATCTCCAAGTTATGGAACGCATACAACAACTGGGATTCGGTCTTGTTTTTAATGGTGAATGGGGAGATGAACTGTTCTATGGCAGTATACAAGACTTGGCACGAGTAGGTAACTGGCGACAAGTGCTACAGCGTTTGAGAAACCAGAAGCGTTGGCATTCAACACTGTGGTGGGGATTCGTAGTTCCTCGCTTGCCTCAATATTGGCAGTCGCAGTGGTTTGCCAGATTGCGACACAAGTCAGACCCCATCCCTCCCTGGATTACTCCAAGCTATGTTCAAAAGCCTCAGACTCAGGCAGCGATTCAACAATATTTTGAAAGCTTCATCTCCAAAAATCTTGTCCAGGGTATAACCTCACCGATAGAGAATGGTGGTTTGGTCGCTATTAGTCAGGTTTACAGGCTACTCAGGTATGCTCATCAGTTGGAGTCTGCCTCACCCCTCCAAGATCAGCGATTAGTTGAATTTGCCATAAATTTGCACCCATCTTTGCAACATGACCCGGTTCACGAAAAAGTATTCCTACGTCAAGCCAATCGGAGCAATCTTCCAGCAGATGTGCTATGGCGTCCAAAAAATAACTATTTTGACCCGCTTAAGTATGCTGGAATTGGCAAAGGACATCAAGCCGTTACACTTTTAGAGCAAGTCCAAAACTGTTCTTGTCTGCAAGAAATCGTTGATGTTGGGCAGGTTAAAATCTATCTCAATAGTTACCGTAATGGATATTCTGAAAGTTATCTTCCAGGACGACCTTTCCAGAATGCTATTGCTAATCGCTTGTATATTTTATTGGCGTTTGTCAATTGGTATCAAAGGGTTAATAACCACTACATCTTAAGGAGAAATCTAAAAATATGATCGATTGTTTTTTTTACATTATGCTATAATCACAACGTAATCTAACTTTTTTTAGAGAGTTAATGCGATGATGAATGAGTCAAATAACTTGCCTGATCTTTCCTCAAATCCCAAGAAAAAATCCTACTCGGCAATGAAAGTTTCAAGGTTGGGTAGCCTTAGTGATCTAACTCAAAGAAGGAATGTGGGGGCATATACGGATGCAGATCAGCTGCAAATGGAATTTCCAGGCGTGAACGACTGATGGCAGGCTGCGTTGCTAAAAATTACGCTTTGGCGAATTGATGAAGTTCATCAATATTCTGGAAACTGCCTCTAGGGAACTCAGTCATATCCCCCAAAGGGTACATGTGACGTTGGAATATGTTCCTAGTTTGCCTATTGCAGATAGTGAAAACTATTTTCATAGGGTCGGTTCAAAGGAGTGTGGTGCTGACCGATACTGGATTCCCTGGACAGAACAGTTAGGGGCTTGGGTAGATTCAGAGGGTTGTAATGTAACGATTGTCGTCCGAGAGGCTTCTGAAAGTATTGAGATTTCGGGTTCGCTCACTATTGGTTTGACTTCTGTAATCGCAGGTGCATGTCTTAATCTGCAAGGACATGTGGCAGTTCATGCTAATGCCGTATCCTTAGAAGGGTTAGCTATAGCTTTTGTTGGCTACTCGGGTTTAGGTAAATCTACCCTAAGTGCTTATTGTGCAAGTCGTGGCGCAGGATTCATCACTGACGACGTTCTCGTTGTAGATGCCAACGGTTTAGTGCATCCAGGAAATCTACGGTTAAAACTCTATCCCCACACTGGGAAGAGTTTAGGTCTAGATGCTTCAGAAGAAACAGACTATAAAATTTACTATCATCCAGGGCAGTTAGGAGCAACACTTCAAGAGAAACCTGTCCCTCTAGGCATGATTTACTTACTAGCTGAAAGTCCTGACGAGCGCATCTACTCTCTCGCACTTTCTCCTAGCCAAGCTGTCTTTGATTTATTGACCCACAGCTACTATGCCAGTGTTCTGATTCCTAGTAATCCTAGTCTACTCGACGCCTACATTCGCCTAGTCACCCAAGCCCCTGTGAGAAAGCTGTTTTACCCACGTAACTTTGCAATGTTGCCACAAGTTTACGACTTTCTTTTAGAGGAAATCCATCAACTGTGAGCTACCTACTTGTTCAGGGTAAACAATCAATGACCCTTGATTCTAGGCGCAATCAAGCCTACGCCCAGGCTTTGAAAAGAGTGATTACACCTGAGAGTGTGGTACTTGATTTGGGTGCGGGACTTGGCATTCATGGATTGTTAGCAGCACAGTTGGGAGCAAAGCGGGTCTATCTCGTTGAACCGGAAGATATTATTGCTGTTGCAGATGAGATCGCTCAAGCGAATGGCTATAGCGATCGCGTGCGCTGTCTCCAAGGGAAAATAGAACAGGTCAATCTGCCTGAACCTGTCGATGTCATTGTCTCAGTCTTTACAGGCAACTTCCTGCTTGAAGAAGACTTATTGCCATCGTTATTCTACGCACGGGATAAATATCTCAAACCGGGCGGAGTTTTGATTCCCCAGGGAGCCGTTATGGAAGCAGTACCTGTGTGTGTGCCAGAACTCTATCAAAAAGAAATTGCTTGTTGGTCAGAACCCCACATGGGAATTGACCACAGTGCTGTCCGAACCTATGCCAGTCAAGCGATTTACTACCACAAAAAAGAGTTAGCTAAAGCTCAGTATTTAGCTGCACCCGCAAACTTATTAACTTTGGATTTTTACCACAGTAACAGCACCCACTGTCAGACAGAAGTCAAGTACAAAATTACTGAATCTGGATTGTGTCACGGCTGGGCGGGCTGGTTCAAAATGCAATTAGGTGAAACATGGCTCTCCACAGCCCCTCATGAGCCACCACTACATTGGTCAGCTGCTTACCTACCCCTTGACCCCCCGCTTGAGTTGACAGCCTCAGAGGAAGTGACCTTTCAGTTACAACGTCCACCCTTTGGCGACTGGAGTTGGCGAGTTCAGACTGCAATTACCCAGCAACAGCACTCCACCTTCTTCTCAGTACCAATGACCCTGAAGACCATCAAGAAAGCTTCATTGGACTATCAGCCCCAGCTTACAAACAAAGGCAAAGCCGCATTGTACGTTCTATCTCACAGTGATGGCGCTTTGTCAGTGCAACAGCTAAGCAGTCAGATTAGAGAAGATTACCCAGACCTGTTCCCTGACATTCAACGAGCCTTAAAATTCGTTCAAGGCTTGATTACCAGCTACAGTTAACCAGGCTGGCGAGTAAGAGGGTATTTGTAACCAAAAGATTAAGAGCCTATCCTAAAAATCATGAGCAGTGACGACTTTCCATCTGTGTTCATCTGTGTAGCCTTCGGCAAGCCGCTTCGCGTCTACATCTGTGGTTCCAACTCACATATCCACTTTTCGGATAGGTTCTAAGTAAGTGCGTTTCGCTCACACTAACGCACCCTACGCATTTAAGATTCTCTTTACTACCCCCTACTCACTAGCCTCTTTCCGGTAAGAATTTAGGAGACAGATTCCTAAAGGATGAAAATCAATACTCATATTCATGGCTTGCGACCAGAAGATAAAATAATTCTGGCATGCTTACGACATGAACAGACCTTGCCGGAACTTGATTTTGATGAAAACTTACTCATTCATCGCCTGGATTATCATCGTGTTACCTCGCTAGTAACCCAGCATTTACTTAAGATAAATAGACTAGATATACTTTCAGCAAAGACACAAGCAAAACTAAAAGAACACTATCAATTTAACATTTATCGCAATCTAGCTATTACCTACCTTGTGAAAAAAATCAGCAAGGTTTTAGGAGAAAGTAATATCGAAACGATGACTCTGAAAGGAGCCACATTCATTCACTCCTTCCCTGACTATGCTCTAGTAAGAGAGATGTCTGACCTAGATATCATGGTCAAGTCAAAAAAACTCTATCAAGCCCTTGAAGTACTATCTACCATTGGTCTTGATTATTCAGGATATTTTAGCTCTAAGAGTAAAATAAAGAAGTGGTACTATCAGAGTCGTGCTAATGCAATAACCCTTCAAAGTACACACACCGACCTTCCCGATGTCATGGTTGAGATTCATTGGCATTTATTTTCGGTATTAAACTACACAAATTGGTCAGAGAAAGATTTGTGGAATCGGGCAAAATACTGTCCAGAAAATGAAGTTTATCATCTCGACCCAATCGATGCTCTCCTACATGTTTGTGCCCATCAATGCCATGACTTACAAATCTATCTCTATGGTTTAGTTGATGTCGCAAATATTTTGAATTTCTGGAGTGAACAACTTGACTGGGATGAAGTCATACACCGTGCCAAATCTCAACGATTGTTACTTCATCTAGTGAACATCCTCCGATTGAGCCATGAGCTATTAAATACTCCACTTCCTCATGTATATTTTACAAAGCTTAAATCCTCTGAATTGAAAGCTGAACCGGGATATTATTTCCTACAAGAGCGATTATTTCAAAAAGAATATACTGAAAGTTGGTCTGAAGCTTTTTCTCTTCTCAAGGTTTTTCGGCGTCTAGAATCTTCTAATTTCTGGCAGCGTTTCGAGTGCGAAATAAAGTTAGTTATTCCTCAAGCTGTCCATCTAAGGTTCAACTACCATGCTATGCACCTACCCTCGAAGGATTAAAAGTTTCATCCTTCATCCTTAATTATTCATACTTTTTAAGGGTGGAGTTAACTTTGTGATCTCTGGATTATCATTCAATACCTTGCCACCATAACTTACCCATGCATGCCCCATTTTATCTCCCCATCCTACTTCTAATTGAGCTAAAATACCTTGACTTCTTAACCACAGATAGAGAACCAAAGCGCGATGCAAACATTGGGGGCGACAGGGATGATGATTGGCAGTCCAAGCAATAAGAGCAACGCGACGCTCGATCTCGTTGTACAGTTCTTGACTAAGCAACTGTGGTGTGGAAAGAGCAGGTGCTTTCAGCGCACTTACAGCTAAGGTCTGCAAGTGACGGTCAACCCACCACAGTTGCCAGAATGCCCAAATGCATAGCCAAATATTTCTTGGTCGTTTGATGGCTTTAATCAGAAGACCGTGAAATGAGGCCATAATTTAACAAATCTTGCAGAAAAGCTACTAAATCATCAAGGACTTGTGAGTACTCAACTTCGTACTCAGCCGTAATCTCTTCGATCACGGGACCAAAAGGCTGCTGGGTTCGCAAAGCTTCCCAAAACATGATACTCGTCTCGTTGAGAGAGTAGTACATGCCAGCAGGGATGTGCAATAAAACAGCCTCATTCTCCACCTGACGAAAAAGAATATCCTCGGCAACGTTGAAGCTTTGAGTATTTAGAAAATCTTCCTCGACCTGTAGCTGATTTTGTGGCATTACATTACCTCTAATCTAAAAATAGGGCGTCGGGGAAAGAGATTTTCATTTTTGTTGTGTGCGAAGTGCATGGAGGTCTAGTTGGAAATGTTTGAATCATTGAAGCAGTGATACACCACTACCTATTTTATTTAGGAATCCCTAAATGCTCCTGAAAATTCGACGAGCGCTGTATCTGCGACGAGCGCTGCACCTAGTCTGGCAAAGTACTCCTGGCTGGACGATCGCTAGCATTGTCCTCTTAGTTCTACAGGGTATTTTGCCCCTGTTGTCGCTCTATCTGATCAAGCTGATTGTGGATGCTGTCTCTACAGGCTTGACCACTACCGATAAAGCCACCGCCTTGGGACAGGTTATAGCGCTGATTGTCTTAGCGGGTGCGATCGCTTTAGCAGGAGACTTGTGCAGTACGTTTGCAGGGTTTGTCAGCCAAGCCCAGTCCCAGGTGGTCACCGACTACGTCCATAGCCTGCTCCATGCCAAGTCAATTGAGGTAGACCTGGAGTATTACGAGAACGCCCAATACTATGATGCTCTGCACCTGGCTCAACAAGAAGCCCCCTACCGTCCTACCCTGATTCTCAACAAACTGATCCAACTCGGTCAAAGTGGGATTTCCCTGGTTGCGATCGCTGCTTTATTATTTTCACTCCATTGGGCGATCGCTGCTACCTTATTCGCTGCCGCTATACCCAGCCTCTTCGTGCGATTACAGTATGCTGAAAAGCTGTATCGCAAGCGGCGCGAATGGACATCCCAGGAACGGCGTGCCAGCTACTTTAACTGGATGCTGACCCATGTCTCCTATGCTAAGGAAATCCGATTGTTTGACCTGGGTTCATTCTTCCAGGGGCGGTTTCGCGACCTCCGCTGTTCAATCCGTAAGGAGAAACTAACCCTCGCTAGGCGAATTTTCATTGTAGAGTGGCTGACCCAAGCCAGCGCCACCTTAGCTGTATTTGGAGCCTGTGGCTTCATTGCCTACCAAACGCTCCGGGGCGTCATTACCCTAGGCAGTCTGGTGATGTACTACCAGGCATTCGGGCGGGGTCAAGGATTGTTGCGAGAGATGTTAAGCAGTTTGGTCAGCCTGTACGAGAATAGTCTGTTTCTCTCTAATCTCTACGAATTTCTCGACCTGAAGCGTACCGTTGTCGAACCCCTCCATCCCCAAGATCTTCCTGTGCCACTGCGAATCGGCATTCAGTTTGATCAGGTGCAGTTTCGTTACCCCAATAGTAGCCGACCCTTGCTAGAAGACATCAGCCTGACCATTCGAGCGGGGGAAATTGTTGCTTTGGTGGGGGAAAACGGTGCGGGTAAAACCACCCTAATTAAATTATTATGTCGGCTCTACGACCCTACCAGTGGGCGGATTACCCTAGATGGGATTGACCTGCGACAATTTGAAACCACAGCCTTGCGGCGGGAAATCAGCGTGGTTTTCCAGGACTATGCCCACTACAACCTTACGGCACGGGAAAATATTGGGTTTGGTGATGTTAACCGGCTACCGGATCAAGATGAGATTAGGTCGGCAGCTAAAACAGCTGGAGCAGATAAAGCGATCGCCTCTTTACCCTATGGCTATGACACCACGCTGGGCAAGGAGTTTGAAGAGGGGGAAGAACTGAGCATCGGCGAATGGCAGAAGGTAGCCCTAGCCAGAGCCTTTTTGCGCCAAGCCCAAATCATCGTACTCGATGAGCCTACCAGCGCCCTAGATGCCCAAGCTGAACATCAAATCTTTGAACAGTTCCGCCAGTTGACCGAGGGTCGGACTGCCATTTTAATTAGTCATCGCCTCTCTAGCGTCAAACTTGCTGACCGTATCTATGTGCTGAAGGAGGGAAGAATTGTAGAAAGCGGTACCCACAACGAACTACTGCGACTCAAGGGTTCCTATGCTCGCCTGTTTGAAATCCAAGCTCAATACTATCGGTAATCCCAATTCCCCGACGCCCTCTGAAAATTGTTTGTTTTTCCGTTTGCCTCACTAATCCCTAAATCAAACCTTACAGCAAACGCGATCGCAGACATCGACCTTTGATACTCAAAACAGAAGGGTTCTTCAGTACTTAGTATGCTAAACCAATAACACTTAGTATGCTAAACCAATAACGGAAAAAATAAAAAATAGATAAAATAATTGGAGTTAATAGCGAGTAAAAGCCTGATGACTATTGACATATGAGGCTCTGTTGATTAAACGATCTGCTTAGGGTTTTAGAAACTTCGAGAATTACCGAATTAGATGCTTGCTTAATTGCCATTTTAATTGTTAATTTAGCATACTAAGTACTGAAGAACCACTTTTTGCCTTTTTCTTAGAAGCGGATGATCGGACTCGAACCGACGACATTCAGCGTGGGAGCTGACCTAAAAATAGGCACAAAGCTTATATATCAAACATAGTCAATCATAGTCATTTACTTTAATAGTCATTTCATAGTCAGCCTTAACTGTCACACAACCTATTTAAAAAGTAGGCTTCTACTTCAATTCCCTTCTAAATGCTCCTAGAAGGCATCTAAAACTATCTTCAGGTCAATCCCATACCTAAAACTATGTTTCAGAGCTTACAGAAGCTTCTAGATGCCTTAGAGAGAAGAATTTACATAGATATAAAAAAGGATAGTAGCTTAGTTTCTACTATCCTCTTAAAGTTTATTAGCTTAGATTGTTTAAAACTCAGGAACTTGTAAATTTCTCAAGCTAGATGCATAATGCTTAAGACAAACTTCTGGACTATTTCCAATTAATCTAGCTACATCTGGTAAAGTTAATCCGTTTTGCAAAGCTAAAGTAGCAAATGAATGTCTAGTTTGGTATGGATTACGATATCTCTCTATCTTTCCTTGTTCAACTAGCTGAGTAACTATTCCTATATATTTCTTGTCTTTATTGTTTGCACCTCTCCAGATACGCTGAAAGTTATCCCAATTCATTGGTTTATTAGTCGAAGAAGGAAAGACCAGAGATTCAGAGCAATAGTTGTCAGGTCTAATGGACTCTAGCAATTCTCTCAGTTTACTATTAACTGGAAATCTTCTAGATTTGTGGTTTTTAGTATCTTTCCTAATTCCTTTAGTAAATGCCTCGCAAAAAGTAATAGTAGATAAATCAGGGGTTATGTGTTTCCATTGAAGTGCAATTGCCTCAGATGGTCTACATCCTGTAAGAAAGAGAAATTTAATGAAAGCTGTATACCTCTTATGTTGAGGATGACTTTCAAATGCTGCAATGATTATATCTCTCTCTTCTAACGTAAAAGGATCGATATCTTCATTATCAGATTTAGACTTGAGCTTAATTTGATTTGCCATCCCTATAAAAGGATTTGTTGCAATCAATCCTGATTCAACTGCCCAATTGCAACAAGCATTCAGTCTTACAAGCAATCTTTTCCCTGTATCTGCTGCTATATTTGCAATAATGTAATCCCTGACCGCAATTGCATCATCTAAAGATTTTGTAGGAAACTTAGCTATGTGATTTCTGAAGGGTGCGTAGAATGCCTTCAAAGTCGTTAATTGTAACTGTGGTTTACGGTATTCCGTGTATTTATCCCATAGCTCAAGTAAATCTGGTTGATTAAGTAATTGATTATCTACCTGATTAACAGGTTTCAAATACTCCGGTCTGTATTTAGCCAGTGTAGGGTCAAATCGTTCATAAGCAATATCCGCTTCGATCTGTTTTGCTTTACCATTCGCTAGCACTCGATTCTCAGGCGTATCGTCTAGACCAAGTGATAAGTACTTCTGCTTGCCGCCGTAGACTTGACGTGGCAGCCTTAACCGCAAGCGACCCTGGAATGACTCAACACCGACTACTCCCTTAGATGCTTTGCGCTGTGCTGCTAATTCTATTGCCATTGCTCTAAACTTTAATTTGTTGACTATGTTCACTGAACCTCTACTAAAATCATAGTCAATTCATAGTCAATTCATAGTCAAAAATTTCCCCAATACACTGAAAAACTGTCACACGAAAGATAGATGACAGTTTCTATAAATCCCCTGATTGATTAATTTTTGCCTTTTTCTTAGAAGCGGATGATCGGACTCGAACCGACGACATTCAGCTTGGGAAGCTGACGTTCTACCACTGAACTACACCCGCGAACAGATCAAAGTTAAGCCATATAGTATTATACAACGATTTAGGAGCTAGCGTTGACTCTAAAATGACTCAGGAGCATCATCTTGATTTGGCAATATTTAATCATTTCATGAATTTTCCTTAAAACTACTGTGTGTCTCACACCCAACGCTTTGTTGATCACTCAATCAACAGCGTGTGATGTAAAACACAGAGCGGTCGTGTCACTCAACAGAGCCATCAGCCAGATTTTACTGCATCCTGTAAGGTGTAGAGGTAATCACTGTTCCGTGCTGCTGAGGTCAAAGCTAAGCGCCTCCCCTTCGCGCTATTGTGGCGTCATACCTCCAAACGGTTTAGGAGAGAAACTTGTAAGTGCCCATAGACTTCTCGGATATTGTTACCACGTTTCAGCACAGCCCTAACTACATTGCACTTAGTACAAGCGAGTACCAAGGATGTTTAACGCAACTGAGATTTTGATTGATACGTTTGTTCAAAAACTTCGGGAAGGCTACCGCCGGACTTACGGCGGGCTGAAAACGGACCACGAAGATATTATTGCCTGGGCGGGAAGCATGGCAATGGAAAATATCGCCAATAGCGACGCCCTGTATCACAATGTCGAACACTCAATCCTCGTTGCCTTGGTGGGACAGGAGATTTTACGGGGTAGACATATCCGTGAGGGTGGGGTGACTCCTGACGACTGGTTGCACTTTATCATTTCTCTCGTATGCCATGACATTGGCTACGTCAAGGGAGTATGTCGCAGCGATCGCGAAACCGAAAGATTGTACGCTACTGGTCAAGATGGAGAGATGGTTCATCTGCCGCCAGGAGCTTCGGATGCTGCCCTGACGCCTTATCATGTAGACCGGGCAAAACTATTTATCAATGAGCGGTTTGGTGGTCATAAGCTGATTGACGCTGAGTTTATTAAGCACAATATTGAACTGACTCGTTTCCCTGTGCCGAAAGAGGGGGATCATCAGGATACGCTCAACTACCCCGGCTTGATTCGCGCCTCTGACTTGATTGGCCAGCTCTCGGACCCGCGCTATCTTAAGAAAATTAGTGCTTTGTACTACGAGTTTGAAGAAACTGGAGTTAACAAAGCGTTGGGATACCGTAATCCTGGAGATGTGCGGCGGAACTATTCTAAGTTCTACTGGCATGGGGTCTTTCCTTACATCCAGGATGCTGTGCGCTACCTACAGCTGACGCAGCAGGGTAAGCAAGTTGTCGCCAACCTCTACTCGAACGTGTTTGTCGTTGAACATGAAAAAAATGAAGAGGAACACAGGCAATTGGCACAACAGTTCCACTCATAATGTTTTAACAGCATGAACTGGTGGCAGAAACTAAAAAAGAACCCACTCGCACGTTTTGGGGCATTGCTGCTATTGATTTTTTATTTGAGTGTCATCGCAGCTGATTTTGTCGCCCCCTATGACCCCTATGCCTCGCAGCCGAATGGTTCGTTGCTGCCACCCACCCAGATCTACTGGCGTAACCAGACAGGGCAGTTTATCGGGCCGCACGTTTATCCGACAACCCAAGGACCAACAGATTTAAACACAGGCGATCGCAAACTGATTGTAGACCGCACAAAACCCTCGCCGGTACGCTTTTTTGTTAGAGGTCCAGCCTACCCACTGTTTCAGATTCGTCTACCGATAGGACAAAAATTTGAAGAGGTGGAGTTGTTTGGGGGAATTCCCTCTGACCTGCACCTATTTGGTACGGTCGGGGAAGGCAAAATTAACTTACTGGGAACAGATGAGCAGGGTCGCGACCAATTCACTCGTCTCCTGCATGGAGGTCGGATCAGCCTTAGCATTGGTCTAGTCGGAATTGCGATCTCTTTTCCCCTTGGTCTCTTAGTTGGCGGAATTTCCGGCTATTTCGGCGGCTGGATAGACGCGATCTTGATGCGCCTGGTCGAAGTTCTAATGACGATTCCCACCCTTTACTTACTGGTGGCGCTTGCTGCTGTGCTGCCGCCGGGACTGACGAGTGCCCAACGCTTTTTATTAATTGTCTTGATTACCTCGTTAATTAGTTGGTCTGGGTTAGCACGGGTAATTCGAGGACAGGTATTGTCTATCAAAGAGCGGGAATTTGTCCAGGCATCGAAAGCGATGGGTGCCAAACCCTTATACATTATTATTCGCCACGTTTTGCCCCAGACAGCGAGCTATGTGATTATCTCGGCAACTCTGGCGGTTCCTGGCTTCATCGTGGCAGAATCAGTGCTGAGCTTGATAGGTCTTGGAATTCAGCAACCAGACCCCTCTTGGGGCAATCTGCTATCGATCGCGACAAATGCTTCAATTCTAGTTCTACAGCCCTGGTTGATTTGGCCTCCGGCGCTGCTGATTGTCCTGACGGTGTTGGCGTTTAATTTGCTAGGGGATGGTCTGCGTGATGCTCTTGATCCGCGTAGTTTTCAGCGTTAGCTGTGGCGCTCAAATGGGATTTGACCATGCTAGGAAGGTTTTGAGCCACTGTTTTCTCAGTAACCTCCTTCCCTTCCTTCAACAGATACTCAAGAAAAGCACGAGCGACAATAGACAGTTGTTTGCCGCTTGGGTACACAGCATACCAATAACGCTCGATCGGAAATTTTTCTACATCCAAAATTGTCAGCTCACTCGTAGGACCCTCAAGAGCCAAACTATGGGCAGATAGTACGGAAATTCCTAAACCTCCAGCGATCGCTTGTTTAATCGCCTCATTACTACCCAAATCCAGCCGTACTTTCAATGAAATCTTATGTTCATCAAACAAGGTTTGCACCGCCTTGCGCGTCCCCGAACCAGGTTCCCTCATAATAAAAGGCTCAGCACCAAGACGTTCGAGGGAGATATTCTTTTCCTGAGCGAGGGGATGATTAGCAGGTGCCACTACAACCAAGGGGTTTTCTAGAATTTGTTGACAGGTAATCTCGATATTTTCCGGGAGTTGACTCATAACATACAGATCGTCCAAATTCTCACTCAGGCGATTGACTATGTATTCGTGGTTTGTAACCTGGAGAGAAATATCAATTCCTGGATAACGGTGGCAAAAGGGACCTAATAAACGAGGGACAAAATATTTCGCCGTTGTAATCACTGCAACGCGCAGACGACCTTGCTTCAACCCTTTCAGGTCTGCTACAGTCATCTCAAACTGGTCTAATCTTTCAAATACTTCGCGGCAGGTCTTCACAAGTTCCTCCCCGGCTTGTGTAAGAGACAGACGCTTGCCTACCTGGTCAAACAGGGGCATCCCAACGGCTTTCGTCAGCTGCTTTACCTGCATAGAAACAGTAGGTTGGGTGAGAAATAGTTCCTCTGCGGCTCGTGTAAAGCTATTGTGTCGAGCAACCGCTTCAAATACTTTTAGCTGGTGCAGTGTGGCTTGCTTCAACGATACTTCTCCTTCAACCACTATAGAATTTATTCTATTGTAATCATCAATAATAATGTATTTTTCTATGAATCTTCCAGGTTATCATTTCAGATAACTGGAACAAGTGACAGTCTTCCTTCCATCTAGCGTTGCACTATTCCCAGGTTGTATGTTAGGGAAGTTCTCAGCCCATTCCCATCCTGTGTTTCACAGGCGGCTCTCCCCTGCCATCTCCCTGGTTGCGTGCAACGCTTTTCTTTTTGGAAGACACGAAGGTTTAAAATTTTGATTAATGGCGGTGAGTTGGGCTACTAACCTTGGAGTTCATGGTTATCTGGCTGAGTAATCATGAGTCTTTTATACGCAGTGGTGGCAGCTTTCTTAAATCCGGCAGTTCTACAAGCTCCTTTTCAGCTTCTTTGACATTAACTGGTAACATTAAGGGTTGGGGTTGCTCCTCGATCAGGCAACTTGCCGCTGGCAGAGTTTTTTCCAAGTCTTCTAGGGGTCGAGGAATCACTGTAACAGCAACGAGTTCACCAATTCGATTCGCTTCGGCAATCCCGACTTGTAAGGCCATAGCGACATCTGCCACAGCACCTCGGATAATTGCAGTACACAAACCCGCTCCAATGGTTTCGTAAGCCGTCAGCTGGACATCAGCTGCCTTGAGCATCGCATCGGCTGCGCCCACCATCGCCGGAAATCCTCGTGTTTCCAAAAGACCTATAGCTTGATTACTAATGCGAGAGGGATCGTGTTCTTGAATCTGATCCAGTAGGTTAGAACCAATGGGAAATATAACTTCGAGGTTGGGAAACGGTCGTGGGATGACAAGAGAGGAGAGCAGTTGACCTTCTTGTTTAGCGTGTGCAACACCCGCTTCGACAGCAATCCGAACCTCAGCGATCGCACCCCGAACAATGGCGGTACAATGACCACTACCAATTTTTTCGTACCCGATCAGTATTACTCCCGCTGATTTGAGCATCGCATCAGCGGTGCTAACGATCACGGGAAAACTGAGTGTAGACACCAAGCCTAAGGAGCTTTGGCTGACGCGACTGTCGCGATCGCGACGGCCTCCGGCATCACGTTGGCTCAACGGGTTTTTGGGGACAATCCCACGTTTGTATAACTCCATAGCTAGGCTCTCCATTTAGTTGTTGGCTGTTAGTTGTTGGCTGTTATCAAGTCTAGAAACTAACAACTAAAAACTAACAACTATCAATCTAACCGTCTTCTGGTGGAGGGTTGAGGGATTGATTATTGTAAGGAAACAGGGTCTTTAGGAGTCGGTTTAAATTACCTTGCCCATAGACGGATGTACCAGCCTCTGAGTTCGGTTCTTCTGCCTTTGGAGCGGTTGGCGAGTCTTCTTTGGTTGTGTCGCTGGACACCACCGCGGCCTTGGACACGACTTGCCCATTGAGAGACTCCTGAGTAGTCGTGCTGCTGGGCGCGGGGTTCGTGTCCGGGGCATTCAATCCAGGTGGGGTGGAGGGTGCTGAGGAGGCGTCGGTAATTTGACGCCCCTTATCTCCAACCAAAGACCCTGGTGGCACCACTTGCCACGGTTCAATGGAAGCGTTCCAAATCGTCGTGATTGCACCAATACAGGCATTCGCCCCAATTTTTCCCTTGCCAACTACCAGAACACCGGCACCCAGATTCGCACAGGCTTCCACTTCTAGAGTACCTCGGTGAGCATGAAGGAGTGAGCCTGTGCCGATACAGACACCGGCAGCGATGATAATTTTACTGTCTGGATCAGCTCGCAAAATTACCCCGGCTGCGATCGCAGCACTAGCATCAATGCTCACATCGCCTTCCACGTATACATGAGAGTGACTGATAAACGGCAGTGTCGGCAAATGCATTCTTATTGGAACCGCGCTTTTAGGATCTGGGAACGTCCAAAAAATTGTTAGCAGTTAGTTGTTAGAGGGGTAAACTCGTCTAACAACTAAAAGCTAAAAACTAACAACTCTTCAGTTAGGCTGTTGAATAATCGTCTCCAAGACGCGCCGCTTTGCTTTCGGGTCAATGCCAATCAGCCGCACATACTCATTGCTATGCTCAGCCATGCACCCTTCTAGACCGTCAAGAACTTCCGACACGCGACTGGATTCGATGGGGCTACAGGTTTGCCAAGAACCTGTGCGGAACCGACGCTTGTCTGCGTGTTCTGTACCTATTTTGTAGCCTTGGGCTAACAGATTACGCACCTGCTCAACTGTGTCTTGCTTCAAGGATGTGCCAGAGTTTTTTGCACTCTGAGGTTTTGAGGGTTCTGCTGTCCGTGCGGTGTAGCTAGATCCACTACCATTACCATTGGTCGCAGCCGACTTAGCACTCGATTGCACCTTGCCAGCCGGTTTTTGGATAATTTCCTCGGTGACCCGGCGCTTCGCCTTGGGGTCAATCCCTATCAGTCGCACATACTCACCGGAGTGTTCTTCAAGAGTGGCTTCCAATGCGCTCAGCACTTCCGACTCGTTCCCTGAGTGAATCGAGGTGGCACTCTTCCAGGAACTGGTGCGGAAGCGGCGCTCATCGGCATACTCTGCACCAACCCGGTAACCTTGGGCTAACAGTTGACGCACTTGTTGTTTAACGTCTGGACTTAATCCTGTGCTTGACTCCTGAGCGTGACTGTTATTGCGAGGCGCTGGCGTACTGTAGCTAGCGCGAGTCGCTGTGGCTGTGTTAGCGCCGCTTGAAACCTTCTTATCACCTGGTTTTTGAATAATTTCCTCGGTGACCCGGCGCTTAGCTTTGGGGTCAATCCCAATCAGTCGCACATACTCGCCACTGTGTTCTGCAAGAGTGGCTTCCAATGCGCCTATCACTTCCGACTCCCTATCGGAGTGAATCGAGGTAGCACTTTTCCAGGAACTGGTGCGGAAGCGGCGCTCATCAGCATACTCTGCACCAACTCGGTAACCTTGGGCTAACAGTTGACGCACTTGTTGTTTAACGTCTGGGCTTAATCCTGTACTCGAAGACATGGAACTATATGAATTATGAGAACTATTTTGAGAGTGGTGTGTACCGTGAGCGGGTTCGTTAGGCACAGCGGAACTGTCGCCGAGCAAATCGCCATTTGAGCTAGGTTTTTGGGCAAGCTCATTCCGAATAGGCGCGATACAGGCTTCATCCTCACTGCATTGATAACCTGTCCGCAACGCCTCGTTGCAAGCCACGACATGCAGAGCAAATTGCCTATCCTCATCCTGGACATCTGGCAGCCGGTCAGCTTGCTGCTGGCTGTTAATCACCGCCCCTGAAGGCACATATTTACCGGGGGGAATTTCCACATCCTGAACCAAGGCGTGCATCATTACGATACAGCCGTTTCCGATCCGCGCATTGAACACCGTGGAGCGAAAGCCAATGAAGCAATCATCCCCGATATAAGCAGGACCGTGAATCAGACTCATGTGGGTAATGGAAGTATTCTTCCCAATCCAGACTGAGTAGTTCTGCTGGTCATTCCCAATCACCCGACCTTCTTCGAGGCCATGAATCACAACGCCATCTTGAATGTTTGTCCCCTCGCTAATGTAAAACGGCCCCCCTTCGTCGGCTCGAATTGAGGTTCCAGGGGCAACCATCACATTCGCACCGATCTGCACATTCCCAATAATGTTAGAAAAAGAATGTACATAGGCAGTTTCATGAATTTTTGGTTCCGCCAAACTTTTCGACCAAGGGGTCGGGGGAGCCGCGTAGCTGCCGACTGCCATAGATGTCTTCCTCCTATCTGAAAAAGCGATACACGAGCGTAAGCTAGAAGCTTGAAGCGTCGCAGGTGGGAAAGGTTGATGGCTCACTGATTTAAATAACCAGAGGAGCAAGCCACTGCCGTCGGCTAAGAATAGAGCGTGTCCTTGCTCGCTTCTAAACTCCCAACCTTACCATTCCCCCAACCTCCTAACGATATTGATCTTTCTTGCTGTAGAGAAGTTGATTATCTACATTTACCGTGTCGATAATTCCCACTACCAGAGCGTCGATGGGACGTGTGTGGCTGTTGTCACCCACCTGACGGGCGGCACTGCCACGGCTCACAAGAACCCACTCATCTATTCCTGCACCGACAGTATCCGCTGCCACTTCGTACTTGGGCAGTAGGTGTCCCTCCTCATCCAAGAATTGCAACAGGAGGAATTTAACACCTCTAAGACTCGGTTCTTTATGAGTACTGACAACCGTGCCACGAACTTTGGCAATTTGCATTGACAATCCTACGGACGGTTGAGCGGACGAATAGCGTTTGTGCTTTCGCGGAACTGCTGAACATCTTCGGTGTAACGAATCGGCAGAACGTACTCTAGGTTCTCATGGGGACGCGCAATAATGTGGGTGGATAAGACCTGACCCCCATTTACCCGCTTTACGTTGTCAACTCCAGCCGCTACCGAGGCTTGCACTTCCGAGACATCCCCCCGGACAATGACGGTCACGCGACCGCTACCAATTTTTTCGTAACCCACAAGAGTTACACGGGCGGCTTTGACCATTGCGTCTGCCGCTTCAACGACAGCGGGAAAGCCTAAAGTTTCTACCATTCCGACGGCGATTGACATGAGTTTTACTCCAAGATTGTGTGATTCTGTTGTATTGTGATGGTTGGTACTGAGAGGGATTGAGGTCAACCGGACTCAGTCGGGGCTTTTCGCTAATAGGTACGGAACTGTTCAACAGCTTCGCTATAACGAATTGGCAGGACATACTCTAGGTTCTCATGAGGACGCGCAATAATGTGGGTTGATACGACCTCACCCCCATTCACCCGCTGAGCCGATTCCACCCCAGCAGCTATTGAGGCTTGCACCTCGGAGACATCCCCCCGGATAATGACAGTCACACGAGCGCTACCGATTTTTTCATATCCCACAAGGGTGACACGGGCGGCTTTAACCATCGCATCTGCCGCTTCTACAACAGCTGGAAAGCCTTTAGTTTCTAACATTCCGACGGCAATTGACATTGCGCTTTTCTCCTAGCGGCTTAGTTAAATACAAGCGTGAAACTCAGTTTTGAGCAAAAAATGGACGGAGGGTCGATTTTTTAGCTTTAGAAAGCTCTCTCATTAAGAGCTAAACCAAGCATAGAGAACCTTGGCATACTTAATCAATATAAATTATTATAATAATTCTCAATGAATAAGCTTAAAAAAACTTAACAGTCAGGGTTCATCAGCTATAGGTTTTAACGAAAATTCACCTTTTTCGAGAATGGTCGCTTTTGTTTTATAATTTTTTTATAACTTTTGTATAAGTTAGACGATCTATTACCCATAATTCTTGACCATTGCAGATTCCCAGAGAACTTCAAAGGGTTCCAGGGTAACTCAAATCTACGAGCTAGCTAGATAGGTCAGGGATACCCAGTGGATGGAATATCATAAGTTGGTTTTATAGGTTTCATTAGGGTTACTTGTATAGCAAAGATTCTGGTTTTTGACAGTTAGATAAGGAAAGCTTGAAATGACTAATCAAGCCCTTTGTCGTTCTCAACATTAGTTTATAAAGTTAAAATAATCAAAAATAAACACCGATACAAACCCACAAATTATCTGTTTGGTTCAGATGATAAATATCGTATTTTTGGGAGAAATTTTGGATTTCTCCTGACCGAACTTAAGTAATTACAGAAATGGTGAGGTATGAAAGCGTGACTCAGGAGTTTCTCACTCAGACAAGTTGGTGGGTGCCTTTTTATGGTTTAGTTGGTGCAATTTTAAGCCTACCTTGGGCAACGGGGATGATTCGTCGCACCGGACCGAGACCGGCGGCTTACTTTAACCTGTTGATGACAGTTTTGGCATGTGTTCATGGCTGGTTGATCTTCTGGTCGGTATGGAACAAACCAGCGCAAGAGTTAGTGTATCACTGGCTCCATGTTGCTGATTTAGATTTATCTCTGGCGCTGGAAATCTCGCCAGTGAGTGCTGGGGCAATGGAGGTAGTGACCAGCTTAAGTCTGTTGGCGCAACTCTATTCTCTGGGGTACATGGAGAAGGATTGGGCGTTAGCTCGCTTCTTTGCCTTAATGGGATTTTTCGAGGGGGCAATGAGTGGTATCGCCTTGAGTAATTCCTTATTCCTCAGCTATGGCCTATTGGAGATGCTCACCCTAAGCACCTATTTAATTGTGGGCTTTTGGTATGCTCAGCCTTTGGTGGTAACAGCCGCGCGAGATGCCTTTTTAACCAAGCGGGTAGGAGACATCTTGCTGTTAATGGGAGTGGTTGCGCTGGCGACTCAGGCAGGAAGCTTAAACTTTCCAGACTTGCATCAATGGGCTGAGACGGCGAACCTGCCACCGTTGACGGCAACTTTACTGGGGTTGGGGTTGATTGCTGGTCCTTTGGGTAAATGTGCCCAATTCCCACTGCACTTATGGCTAGATGAAGCGATGGAGGGACCAAACCCCGCCTCGTTGTTGCGGAATTCTTTGGTAGTGGGCTGCGGTGCTTATGTGCTGATTAAGCTGCTGCCGATTCTAGCGCTATCGCCGGTGACCTTATCTGCCCTCGTAGTGATTGGAACCGTGACGGCGATTGGTGCCTCATTTGTTGCGATCGCCCAAATTGATATTAAGCGATCGCTCTCCCATACCACCAGTGCTTGGCTGGGTCTGGTGTTTATCGCTGTTGGAATGCAGCGTGCTGATGTTGCCGCCGGGTTGCTGCTTGCTCATGCTGTTGCCAAAGCGTTGCTGTTTATGAGCATTGGCTCAGTCATTCTCGCTACCAACAACCAAAACCTCACGGAAATGGGGGGCTTGTGGTCCCGGATGCCTGCAACTACCAGTGCTTTTGTGGTGGGTGCCGCTGGTTTAATTGGACTGTTGCCGCTAGGAGGCTACTGGGCACTGAGTAAAGGGATTAACGCCCTTTGGATTGAGCGTCCCTGGCTAATGGCAATCTTTCTGTTGGTCAACGGCGTCACAGCCTTTGGTTTAACCCGCGTGTTTCGTCTGGTTTTCTTAGGCAACCCTCAGCCAAAGACACGTCGGGCACCAGAGGTGGATTGGCCAATGGCATTACCAATGGTGACACTCACCGTGGTGACGCTCATGACGCCTGTTTTTCTACAGCAACTATCACTATTACCTCCCTCAAAGTACGTATACCTCATTCAAACACCCCAGCTGCTGTTAGTAACTTCTAGCCTAGTGGGTTGCAGTTTGGGAGCAGTCGTTTACTTGCCCCGAACCTGGTCGAGGTCTGTTCTCATTCCCTTGAAATTTGTCCAGGATTTATTGGCCTATGACTTTTACGTGGATCGACTTTACCGCCTAACTGTAGTTTTTGCCGTTGACTCGTTTTCTAAAATCACTGCATGGATTGATCGCTATCTCGTCGATGGATTAGTCAACCTGGTTGGTCTTGCCACGGTTATTAGCGGTCAAAGCTTGAAGTACAGCGCTTCGGGTAAAACACAGTTTTATGCACTAACTATCCTGTTGGGGGTCAGCCTCTTGGCTCTTCTAATGAGCTGGCCTTTGATCCAATGGTCTGTGTTTAGAGGTCAGTAGTTAAAGGGTTGAAGGTTTTAAGAGTTGAACGTTGAAAGTTGCGAAGATAACCTTCAACCCTTTAAAGACAAATTCGTTGTAGGAAGGAGACTAGTCAATTTATGCTAAGTGCCTTGATTTGGGTACCAATACTCAGTGCCGCAATTGTCGGATTGTGGCCTGGAACCGTCACAGCCAAGGCTGCCCGCCAAGTAGCATTGGCAGTTGCTACTAGTGTCTTTATCTGGTCGATTGTACTGCTCTTGCAGTTTAACCCTGGTGATGTGAACCAGCAGTTTCAGGAGAATCTGCCCTGGATTGAGGCTTTAGGTTTGACCTATAGTCTGGGCGTGGATGGTTTGTCTTTGCCGTTGCTGATTTTAAATGGTTTGCTCACGGCGATTGCCCTCTACAGCACGGATAAAACTCTCGCTCGACCTCGGTTATATTACTCGTTGATTTTGTTGTTGAATGCCGGTGTTGCCGGTGCATTCCTCGCTCAAGATTTGCTGCTGTTTTTCCTATTTTATGAGCTGGAACTGATTCCGCTGTATTTGTTAATTGCGATTTGGGGAGGACAACAACGGGGATATGCAGCAACCAAGTTTCTCTTGTATACAGCGGTTTCCGGGGCGCTAATTTTGGCAGCATTCCTAGGCGTGGTGTTTTTAAGTGGGGCATCCAGCTTTTCCTACTTAGACACGCGATCGCTTGTATCTTTACTGCCAATGGGCACGCAATTACTGCTACTCGGAGCAATTCTGGTTGGCTTTGGCATTAAGATTCCCTTGGTGCCATTCCACACCTGGTTGCCGGATGCCCACGTTGAGGCATCAACACCAATTTCTATACTCTTAGCAGGTGTGCTGCTGAAATTAGGCACCTATGGTTTGTTGCGGTTTGGGTTGGGGTTGTTTCCTCAGGCGTGGGCGGTTGTCGCTCCTGGGTTAGCAATTTGGGCGGTGGTGAGTGTCTTGTACGGAGCTTTCGCTGCGATCGCGCAACGAGATATGAAAAAAATGGTTGCCTATAGCTCTGTAGCTCATATGGGCTACATCCTCCTTGCCGCTGCCGCTGCAACACCTCTCTCGTTGGCGGGTTGCGTCCTCCAAATGGTAAGTCACGGTTTGATATCAGCGCTACTGTTTTTCCTGGTGGGCGTCGTTTATAAGAAGACTGGATCACGGGATTTGGATGTTCTCAATGGTCTACTCAACCCAGAACGGGGTATGCCGCTGATTGGTAGCCTGATGGTGGTGGGTGTGATGGCAAGTGCGGGGATTCCTGGAATGGTAGGGTTCATCTCGGAATTCTTAGTATTTCGGGGCAGTTTCCCAGTTTTTCCGACAGCAACTCTCCTGTGCATGATTGGCACGGGATTAACTGCTGTTTACCTGTTAATTTTGCTCGACCGTGCCTTTTTTGGGCGTCTCTCTACACAGGTCATAAATTTGCCTAAAGTGCAGTGGTCGGAGCGTATGCCAGGGATGGTTTTAGCAATTTTGATCGTTATCCTGGGCATACAACCAGGCTGGCTTGTTGCGCTCTCAGAGACGACGACAGCGGCTTTTGTTTCTTCCCCACCGACTGTTGCGCTTCAATCGCCCAGGAAGGGTTGAAAGTTAGAAAGTTGTAGGTTAAAGGTTCAACCCCTTCTAACCTTCAACTTGTTAACCTTGAACCTTCAACCGACAAAAACCTTCAACCTGTTAACCTTCAACCTTCAACTTTTGAAATGGTAATTAGCAAAAAGAAATCTCGTAACCATCCTCTGGAGGCATATATTAATCGGCTTATCGCTGGTGATGCCCTACTACCAGATTCGCCAGAAAATGTCCTGGAGGTTGTTGGAATTCTCAAAAGCTATGGCATCGTTCTTGATGCCTACTCTCGTAATCTTATCTATATTGCAGAAAATCAATTTTTAGTCTTTTTTCCCTTTTTTAAATACTTTAATGGCGATGTCTCACTGAAGAAATTGCTGCGTCACTGGTGGCATGACCGCATTAATTTTGAGTACGCCGAATACTGCATGAAAGCCATGTTCTGGCACGGTGGTGGGGGTTTGGATGCCTATGTGGATTCACCAGAGTTTCAGAAGCGATCGCAACAAGCAATTCAGGCAAAGTTTCGTGGTAACCCCCTGATGCAGGGTGTCAACTCGCTATTTCCTGAGTTTTTGCCAGAACAAGTGCGCCAGATGGCGTATTACAGTGGGCTGGGGCAATTCTGGCGGGTAATGAGTGATCTATTCCTTGATTTGTCTGACCGCTATGATCAGGGGAAAATTAAATCGATTCCCCAAGTAGTAGAGCATATCCGGGCGGGTTTGGTAGCAGCTGCTAACTTACCGATTACCTATGGGGTAAAGATTCGGGGTCAGGTGTATGAGATTATTCCGAAATCTCTTGGCTTGACCTTCCTGGCAGATACAGCAGTGCCTTATGTAGAGGCTGTTTTCTTCCGGGGAACACCGTTCCGGGGTACGGTTTCCTACAATGCTCAGGCGAGTCAGATTTCCCCGGATCAAAGTAGATTTGCTTATGGGGCATTGTATGCTGACCCATTACCGATTGGTGGTGCGGGAATTCCACCGACGCTACTGATGCAGGATATGCGCCATTATCTCCCTGACTATCTCCATGATATCTATAAGCGATCGCGTCGGGGTGAGGATGACTTGCGGGTGCAGATTTGCGTGACTTTCCAGAAGTCGATGTTTTGTGTGACTACAGCAGCGATTTTGGGGTTGGCACCTTATCCGCTTAATACGACTGATCTAGAGCAACAAGAGAAAAATCGAGCCTATCTGGAAGGTTGGATGGATCGGTTTCTGACATCACGGTTGAGTGAGGTTAACGGTTAGGGGAAAAAAGAGCGATCGCTCAACACACATTGTAGTGTTGCAATGGAAAAGAGCGATCGCTTCTCGCGTTGCCTTGGCTTTGGGGAGTGGACTTCGAGGAGCATGGTGCATTGGAAATCTTGCCGTGATACTTTTTCCGGATGGGTAAATTCAAGAAATTACTAGAGCAATTCCTTAACAAACCACCGGAAGTGCGGTTTGAGGACGTGCGCTACGACTCTCCCAGAGCTAGGGTGATAAGTTTTATAAATATAACGCACTTCAGAGAATTTCCGCCTATTCTATTAAGACAATTTATCACCGTAGCTCCGGGAGAGCCGCTCCGGAATATCAACAAAATCCCGCAAAAACTTTGATATTTCTTGGGCACAGAAACTAATTGCGGATTTCAACTGGTTCAGGTCATCGCTCAATTGGTTCAGGTTATCGTATAAACTGGTCACCTTAAACCTGTCATATTCAACATCCTTGCAGAGCCTCTCAGCAGCCTTCAAACACTCCTTGATATAACTCATCCCACGCTCCTTGATAAAGTTCAGCTTAATCGGCGTCTCATCTTGTTTATCGATGGCTTCCTGTAGTGCCTGGAATATAACTGGAGCAAGCCTATCAGCATCTTTGGATGCCTGAATAGGGGAAAACTGAGAATTTTCAAGGATTCCTGATTCAATAGTGGCTTGTATGCTTTCCCACCGACACGTTAGGTCTTCAACAACACGGGCAGCTTTGCTAATTTCGCCAGCCGCTTTGTCTAGATTGTCTTGCTTGTTTTCGAGATCCTCAACAATACGGCAGATGCGAATGCCTTCCTGCCCAACAATGTTGTGCTTTTCATCTGCCAGCGCCGCATGGTGCAATCCCACCAATTGCCACTGCTGATTTAGCACTGGGCTACCGGACGAACTAAAGTTTGCGTCTGCTTCGTAGCGAAGGTAATTGTGAGTGATTTCCAGCATCCGATTACTGGATAAGACGATCTGTTTTGGCTGCCCCTTGGGATGCTGAATGATATTCACAGGCTCACCAGGTAGACCAGGTGTTTGATTCTTCAGGATGGTCTCCTGTCGCAAACGCTTCTGCACTTCCGGTTTCAGTTGGACTTCGATGGCTAGATCTTCAGCTTCTTCAATGGTCAGCGGAGGAGCTATCACATTAGGATTCTTCAGCATCCTCAGATAACCAAAATTTTCTCCTGCCTCTCCCAAATGGGGTTCGGGATGCAGCTTCACCAAAGTGTAGTCCAACCTTGAACTGGTGACGAAGAAGTTGGTATTCAGTTCGTACTCAACAGGTAGCGTTGTTCGACCAAACAGGTCTTTCTCGTAACCGAACTGAGCCAGAAACTCCCCAGCCTCCTCTGCCTGCTGCAACACATGATGATTCGTCATTAGATAGTTTTTCCCAACCAAGAAGCCGCTACCAAAGGGCATCGGCATGAAGACCCGAAGCTTGTTAACGCTCAGTGCGTCTAACGGTGTTGACTCAAATCCACTGAAAAAGGCTTCTTTCCCCTGAGGACCGGGTTTATCTTCAATGCCCAGAATCTCTGCTAAGTCGGTACAAGTAAACGGTGGCAATTTGTTGTCAACACGGTTCTGGTGGCTCTCCAGGAGTCAGGGTGATAAGTATTTTTAATAAAAGGAGTTGAGGC
>CBDTXL010000019.1:0-31747 GCA_965364435.1 uncultured bacterium | reverse complement strand
AAATTCCAAAGGAAGTTTGGGTGCAAGCGGCTCTGGAATTGTTCAAAGCGATGCCCGTGAACTGGGAGGAGATTGACTCCGAGGAGAGCCTGCGGCAGACCCTCTTGAATCTAGAATCTAGAATAAAGAATGTAGAACCATAGCTTTTCAGTTGAATCGCGGGGTACGCTGAAGCACTCCTGAGCACTGAAACAACAGACGGAAATCCAACCCCGTGCCGAGCAAGAACCTGCCGAGACAGGTCAGCTGATTTTTTTCAAAAAAATATTTACGAAACAATTGGATAACATAAATAAATTTTTATTGGCATCTTCCTTTAGAAGGATGTTAGATTCGTAGCGGACATTACTTACTCATAATTTGACTTTTTGGACTTGGGATGGAAAGAGCTGTAGTTCACAAGTACGAAAGCGGACTCTAGCTGAAATGAATTGAATACTACTTAACTTTTTAGGCAGCAGTAATTCCCAACATGATTTCACTGCCAGATATCACAATTGTCAGCCAAATTCACGAAAGTGCTAATTCCCTAGTTTACCGAGGCATCCTCAAGACAAATCGGCAACCTTTGATTTTGAAACTCCTCAAAGAGGATTATCCGACGCCTGCCGAACTCTACCGCTATCAGCAGGAATACGAAATCACTCGCCGTCTCAATTTAAAGGAAACGATTAAAGCCTACGAACTGCGAAAATACCAGAACACACAAGTCATGTTGTTGGAGGATTTTGGAGGAGAGTCCTTAAAAATCCTGCTGTCAGACCGTCCTTTTACTTTATCAGAGTTTCTCCACCTTGCCATCCAAATTACAGAGGCTTTATGCCAACTGCATCAAAACCACGTCATTCACAAAGATATCAATCCATCTAATATTATCTTAAATCCTCAAACCGGACAATTAAAACTTATTGACTTTGGCTTATCGACTCTTCTATCCCAAGAGCATCCCACTCTCAAAAGTCCTAATGTTCTAGAAGGGACGTTGGCTTATATGTCTCCCGAACAAACAGGACGGATGAATCGCTCAATTGACTACCGCGCCGATTTCTATTCTCTTGGCGTCACTTTCTATGAATTGCTAACCAACCAGCTTCCTTTTGAATCCGTCGATGCACTTGAGTTAGTGCATTGCCATATTGCCAAACAACCGATACCTCCTCATGAAGTCAATCCAGAAATTCCTTTGAGCGTCTCAGACATTGTCATGAAGTTAATGGCAAAAACGGCTGAAGAGCGATATCAGAGTGCTTGGGGAATCAAGGCAGATTTAGAAACTTGTCTCACTCAATATAAAAACGGTCCAATCCCAAGGTTTACTTTGGGATGCCAAGATATTTCTCCTCAATTGCAAATTCCTCAAAAACTTTACGGGAGAGAACCGCAGATTGAGAGTTTATTGACCGCCTTTGAGCGAACAAGTCTTGGGCAAACTGAACTCATGTTAATTTCTGGATACTCTGGCATCGGGAAATCAGCTTTAGTCCAGGAACTCTATCAGCTTGTTACTCAAAAATACGGATATTTCATTGCAGGCAAGTTTGACCAGCTTCACCGCGATATCCCCTATCAAGCTTTAGTCGCTGCCTTCCAAGAATTAGTGCGGCAATTACTCACTGAAACTGAACTCCAATTACAGCAGTGGCGAGAGAAGATTCGACACGCCTTAGGCGAGAATGGACAAATTATTATTGATGTCATTCCAGAAGTTGAACTGATTATTGGCAAACAACCTGCCGTCCCCGAATTACCTCCAACAGAAGCACAAAATCGGTTTAATTTAGTTTTTCAAAACTTTATCCAAGTCTTTTGTCAACAAGCGCATCTCCTCACCTTCGCTCCGGTCGTCCTATTTCTAGACGACCTTCAATGGACAGACAGCGCCACACTGCAATTGCTCCAGTTGATAATGACCCATGCTAATACTCAATATCTGTTTTTGATTGGGGCTTATCGAGATAACGAAGTCAGCGCCACTCATCCTGCCATGCTGACTATATCGGAGATGAGCAAGCAAGGGGTAGTGGTTAACCATCTCTCGCTTTCACCCCTAAATTTAAGTCAGGTTAATGAATTCATTGCAGATACACTGAAGACTGATTGCATCCATACCCAAAAATTAGCCGAGTTGGTTTGGGAAAAAACACAGGGGAATCCCTTCTTTATCAAAGAGTTTCTGAAGTCGCTTTATACAGAGCAATTGCTGAAATTTGATAGTGAAGCTGGTGTCTGGTCTTGGGATTTAAAACAAATTATAACTAGGAGCATAACTGATAATGTTGTTGAATTAATGACCGAAAAAATTCAACAATTATCAGAGACAGCACAAAAAAAATTACAGTTAGCCGCTTGTCTTGGCAACCAATTTGATTTAAAAACGCTTTCAATCATCAGTGAAACTTCTCAAAAAGAAACGGCTAATGAATTATGGGATGCCATTCAAGCGGGATTGATATTACCTGTCAGCGATGACTACAAATTTATTCAAACACACTATGATGCGGATGACTTCAAAATCACTTATAAATTTGCTCATGATCGCATCCAACAAGCTGCCTATTCCCTAATTCCCTCAGACGACAAGCAAGCTGTTCACTGGCAAGTCGGACAACTGTTACTACACAATACCCCACAACAGGTACTCCCACAAAAGATTTTTGATATCGTCAATCAACTCAACTTCGGTATTGAAGCAATTGACGTTCAGTTAGAACGAGATAAACTTGCTCAATTAAATCTCATTGCTGGCAAAAAAGCCAAGGCATCAGCCGCCTGGGAACCCGCATGGAATTACTTAAGAATTGGCAGAGATTGCCTCAGTGCAGATAGCTGGCTTCGTCAGTATGACTTAACCTTAGCACTGTATGTGGAAGCCATCCAGGTAGCGAGTTCGCAGGGCAACTTTGAGGAAATGGAACGATTGGCTTCTATTGTACTGCAACAAGCGACTTCGTTGCTAGACAAAGTGAAAGTCTATGAAGCCAAAATTCAAGCTTATACAACTCTAAACAAACCACTGGAAGCCATTTCAACTGCACTATCAGTATTAAAGTTGTTGGGAATTCGCTTTCCCAACAAACCAACAAAATTCAATATCTTACTTGAGCTAGCGATGACAAAGTTAAGCTTGGTAGGGAAGCGAATCGAGGACTTAATCAACCTGCCAGTAATGACTGACCCTTATAAGCTAGCAGCGATGCGTATCCTAGCAGGCGTGGTTTCTGCTGCCCATTTTGCAACACCTGAATTGCTGCCGCTGCTTGTGTTAAAACAGGTCAATTTATCAATCAAGTACGGGAATACTGCTGCGTCTGCTTGTGCCTATGCGACTTACGGACTGATTCTGTCTGGGGAAGTCGTAGGAGACATTGAGACGGGTTATCAATTTGGTCAACTAGCTCTCTTGTTACTCGATAAATTTAATGCTAAAGAACTCAAAGCCAGAACACTGCTTATCGTTAATTACTTTATCAAACATTGGAAGGAGCATCTCAGGGAAACTTTAGCCCCTTTGCGGGATGCTTACTCGATTGGACTAGAAACCGGAGATTTAGAATACGCGGCTTATTCAGCTTGCGTATACTCCTACCATTCCTATGTATTGGGTAAGGACTTGGCAACGGTTGAGCGAGAGATGGCAATGTACAGTAATGCCCTAAGCAAACTGGGGCAAGAAACATCATATTACTATAACCAACTCAATCGACAGGTTGTATTGAACTTGATGGGGCACTCTGAAGATAAGTGCCGTTTAGTCGGTGAAAGTTATGACGAAGTAAAAATGTTACCTCTGCATTTGGAGGCAAATGCTCAAAATATTTGTCACTCTCTCTATTTTTACAAGTTAGTTCTCTGCTATCTTTTCCAAGACTATCAGCAGGCTTTGGAAAAGGCTAAGTTGGCTGAAAAGTATAACGATAGTGCTGTAGGCACCATTCCTCTCTACCATTTCTACAATTCTTTAGTCCATCTGGCTATCTATTGTGATGTTTCCAAGTCTGAGCAAAAATCCCTCCTCCAGAAGGTGAAAGCCAACCAGAAAAAGATAAAAAAATGGGCGCAGTTTGCTCCGATGACTCACCTCCATAAATTTTATTTAGTGGAGGCAGAGCGGTATCGAGTTTTGGGTGAAAAGACTAAGGCGATTGAATGCTATGATCGGGCGATTGCTTTAGCCAAAGAAAATGAGTACCTCAACGAAGAAGCTTTGGCGAATGAACTGGCTGCCAAATTCTACCTCGCTTGGGGAAAAGAGCAAGTTGCCCAAGCGTATCTCACAAATGCTTACTACTGCTATCTACGTTGGGGTGCTACCGCTAAAATAAAAGATTTGGAACAGCAGTATCCACAACTCGTGAAGCGTTTTAGGAAAGCCAATACATCCATAGATTCTCGCAACAGTCTGTCTAATACCTCTGGCAGTACTTCAGGTGAAGTACTGGATTTGGCAGCACTGATGAAAGCCTCTCAGGCAATTTCCAGTGAGATTGAGCTGGATAAACTCCTCACGACTTTGATGAAAATCCTGCTGGAAAGCTCCGGCGCACAAACTGGCTATCTAATTTTAGAGTCTCTTGGAGAACTACGAGTCGAAGCGTCAGGGGAGGCTAACTCAAATGGGGTGATGGTGTTGCAATCGACTCCCGTTGAAACTTGCCTGCCTGCGTCAATTATTCACTATGTTGCCAGGACTCAGGAAGGACTGATTGAAAGCGATGTTGCCCGTGAAGGCAGATTTACTCAAGATGAGTATATCAAAACACACCAGCCCAAGTCAATTCTTTGTGCGCCGCTGCTCAATCAGGGACAATTGATTGGGATTGTCTACCTGGAAAATAATTTAGCAGATGATGTTTTTACACCCGATCGCCTGGAAGTGATTCAACTGCTTTCGACACAAGCAGCGATCGCACTGACCAATGCCAGACTTTATACTCAAGTACAATCGACGCAAAATCGTCTGAATAAATTTCTCAATGCCATTCCCTTGGGCATAACCGTTCATGATGCCAAAGGACAACTGGTTTATGCCAATCCAGTTTCACAGCAGTTACTGAATATTCAAGATTTAGCAAAAGCTGAAACCCAGAAAGGAAAAGAAACCTGTCGCATTTATCGGGCAGGCACTGGGGAGATGTATCCAGTGGAACAGCTTCCCGTAGTGCGAGCACTCTTAGGTGAAACAGCGCAGGCGGATGATTTGGAAGTACACTGCTGTGAGGGGAGTCTGCTTTTAGAAGCAACCAGTACGCCGGTTTTCGATGATACGGGTAGTGTAGAATATGCGATCGCAGCCTTTCAAGATATTAGCGATCGCAAGCAAGCACAGATTGCACTCATCGACAATGTTCGCTTAGAACAGGAAATTGCGGTTCGCAAAAAAGCCGAAGCAGAACTCGAAAAGGCAAAAGACGCCGCCGAAGCTGCCAACCGCGCTAAAAGCACCTTCCTTGCCAACATGAGTCATGAGTTGCGAACTCCCCTGAACGCCATTCTCGGCTTTTCCCAACTGATGAACCAGGATGTAAATCTCTCAACCGACCAAAAAGAGAACCTTGGCATCATTCATCGTAGTGGAGAGCATTTGTTGACTTTAATTAACCAAGTGCTTGACCTCTCCAAAGTTGAAGCCGGATGCATGGCTTTGAACGAAACTAACTTCGACCTCCATTACTTACTGGCTGATATCGAGGATATGTTTGCGTTAAAAGCCCAAGATAAAGGCTTACACTTGCGATTTAACTGTGCTGCCGATGTTCCTAAATATATCCGCACCGATGAAGTTAAGCTGCGGCAAGTGCTGATTAACTTGATAAGTAATGCTATTAAATTTACTGATTCTGGGAGCGTGTCAGTCAAAGTGGAACCCAGAGCAGAGGGGCAGAGGGGCAGGGGAGAAACAACTAACAAACAACCAACAACTAACAACCGTTTTCAGGCGCGTAGCGCTGTACAACTAACAACTATTACCTTTGAAGTCAAAGACACGGGAGTTGGCATTGCGGCAGATGAACTAGAGAAACTATTTAAACCCTTCGTGCAAACAGCATCCGGACAAAAAGTACAGCAAGGAACGGGATTAGGGCTGACAATAACGCATCAATTTGTTCGCTTGATGGGGGGTGAAGTTACTGTCATTAGTCGTGGGAAAGCCTTCACGCCCGGAATGCCTCTCAGGGAATTTTTAGAAAACACAACGGGCACAACATTTAAATTTGACATTCCAGTGGGCAAGAGTCATGAAAGTGACATTGAGAACCAAACCCCCAGTCGTCGCGTCATTGCCCTAGCTCCCAACCAACCCAATTATCGAATCCTAGTGGTAGATGATAGAGATTACAATCGGCAACTTTTGGTCAAACTCCTCAAACCTCTTGGTTTTGAAGTGCAAGAAGCGACGAACGGGACTGAAGCGATTGAATTTTGGGATTCCTACTCACCGCATCTCATCTGGATGGATATGCGAATGCCGGTGATGGATGGTTATGAAGCCACGAAACGGATTAAGAGCACGACTAAAGGGCAAGCTACGGCTGTCATTGCCCTGACAGCTAGTGTGTGGGAAGAAGAAAAGGCGGTGATTTTATCGGCTGGCTGCGATGATTTTGTGCGAAAACCATTCCACAAAGAAGTTATCTTTGACACTATGGCTAAACATTTGGGAGTCCGTTATCTTTATCAGGAGCAAGAGTCACCGTCCCGCCCTGCTCATGTGACTGTAGAACCGTTAAATTTAGCGGATTTATTAGCAGCAATGCCTCACCAATGGATTGTAAAATTACATGAATCAGCTCTTGACGCGGATGCTGAATTAGTCTCTCAAATTCTTGAAGAAGTTCCTGAATCTGATGCTTTGGTTCGTCAGACTTGCAAAGGTTGGGTGAAGAAGTTTCAGTTTGAAAAGATTCTGGATTTAACTGAACCGTTGGTCGGTAGATGAGGAGGATAAGGAGATTTACGTTTGCAGCGATCTGTACAGCTTATTCGAGGTATTGATAATCAAGTCGTTGAGGCGGTTCTGCTCGATCTAGCACAGAACCACATCGATGATTTTGAAAATCTGTGGAAAGAACAGCTCAGGGTACATGCTCAAGAGGATAAGTATTGGGATTGGCTATTCAAGAAGCGCATTTCTCTTTCTAGGGACAACTATGAGAGTTATGCGATCGAGTACGAGGGAAGAACCCAAGGACTACTATGGATTGAAACTCAGCACCATCGTTCCCAGGTTGAAGAAGGGCAGAGACTTGTCTACATCGAAGCTCTAGCTTCAGCCCCTTGGAATCGAAGGGCGATTCAACGACCTCCTGATTTGAAGGGTGTGGGAACCTTATTATTAAATTTTGCAAGGTTCAGGAGTTTAGACTTGGGATATGAAGGTAAGGTCGCTCTCCATGCACTGCCTGGAGCAGAAAGATTTTACGATTCAAGGAATATGATGAACTTTGGAGCTGATTCTGATAAAGAGGATTTGATTTACTTCGAGTATGGGCGACTCAGACGGTAGTTAAATTGAGAGGAATCAGTAGAGGCGATCGCAAATGCATTTTGATTGGGAAACGTTCACCTATGACGAGGAATGGCTGAGGGAAGCGGTTCGCCTTGAGGATGAAGCGGACTGTGATATCAGTGCTGGGTTTGATTGGGGCGCAACTCTTGGAGCAGTGATGGCTCATCCAGAGAGATATAACCAGTTGGCTCGGTTGCGCTCAATTGTGATACGAGAATTCAAGGAACTGCTGGCGGATTGGAATTTAGGAGTGGGAGCCGAAGCCGCGCTGGCTTGTGGACGAGGATTACTGATGGAGCGATTGCTTCATCCTACGCCAGAGGCGCAGGAGCAGTTGTTGGCTGTGTTGGAGGAGGATTTAGCAAGCCCACAGGGAGATAGCAGTTCTAAGCCACTTCGGGCTGGGTTACAAGAATTATTGCGAGGAGTTTTGACGCGAGAGGATTGGGAGCTGATTGCGGCTTCGGCTGGGAACTGCGTGCGCGAACAGGTGATCGAAAGGGTTCAAACGGTGAAGACGGCTTGAGGAGGATGAGGAAGGTGGGGGAGATGGGGAGGATGGGGAGGATGGGGGAGATATGGGAGAACAGGAAGTGAAAAAAGAATTAGTCAAAAGTCATGAAGATTTGGCGGTTTATCAGATGGCATTTGATGTTGCCATGAGAATTTTTGAACTTTCTAAAAAGTTTCCTGTAGAAGAACGATATTCGTTAACCGATCAGATGCGTCGCTCATCTCGGTCGGTATGTGCTAATTTAGCAGAAGCTTGGATAAAGCGTAGATATGAGGCGGCTTTTATTGCCAAATTGAATGATTGTGAGGCGGAAGCGGCTGAAACCCAGGTATGGATAAAATTTGCTGTCAAATGCCAGTATTTAGAGCTAGAACAAGGAAGAGAACTCTACGCGACTTATAATCAAGTTCTAAGCGGCTTAGTACATCTAATTAACAACTCCCATCGTTGGATTATTAAGTAAATCAATCTAACTCCCCCATCTCCCCCATCTCCCCCATCTCCCTCATCTCCCTCATCTCCCTCATCCTCCCTACCTCCCCCATCCTCCTCATCTTCTCTAATCTCTCACCTCGCGCACGGTTATTGAAAAGCCATCTCCAAACTTAACAGCAATCAAGTCATACCATTTCTTTCCCGTATCCGTTTCCCAACAAAATTCTTGTTCGAGTGGTTCTCCTGTTTCAACTAAGAGCACGAACTTTTCAAACAATCCTGGGGCGAATCGATTCAGCAGTTTCTTTTGCCCTGACTTACTCGTGAGTTCTTCTCGTTTTTTACCCAACAGTTTTGCAAAGACGGGATTAACCAATAGATAGCGAAAGTCTTCGATTTCTCCGGTGACTAAATCCCTCACCGCCTGCATGGCGGCAATTCCATCTTTAGAACTATTCAACAAACTCGCGAGGAGGGCACGAGATTGGTAGAGAATTTCTGCGGTTTGTTGATGTTGCTCGATTTGTTGTCGAAGTTCGTATTTTTGTTGTTGGAGGGTGAGGTGAGTTTGAATTCGGGCGATGACTTCTTCGGGTTGGAAGGGTTTGGTGATGTAATCCACTCCCCCGACTTTAAAGGCTTTGACTTTATCAAAAACTTCGTTTAACGCACTGAGGAAAATAATGGGAATGTCTGAGGTTTCTTCGTCGGCTTTTAGGGTTGAGCAGACTTGATAGCCGTCGATATCGGGCATTTTTATGTCGAGTAAGATGACATCCGGGGGGTGATTGCGGGCTGTTCTTAATGCCATCTTGCCGTTGGTGACGCTGCGAACTTTGTACCCCTGTTTGGTTAAGATGTCGGTTAAAAAATGCAGGTTTTCGATGAGGTCATCAACGATTAAGATGTTGCCTTTGGGGTCTTCAGGGGGATAGGTATCGCTGTCTTCGATTTCCTCTGAGGTAAGAGTGGGGGTGGCGCTTCGTTCTAAGAGTAAACGGCGGAAGTTATTTTTGGTGACTTTCTCGTCGAGTAGGTCTGAAAGGCGTTTCCATAATAGGGACGCTAAATCTTTAATATGCCCCACGCTCATGTATAAGCTATCGGCAACAGCATTGTAGGTTTCGTTCTCCCAAGCGGCTTTGAGGATTTCTTTTTCTGGCGGGGTGAGTTGTTTGCCTGTTTTGGCTTCAAGGGTAGATTCTACAAATTCCAGGGCTTCTTCAAGGGTCATGCGCGGTTAGATGTCCTCTGGGAAGGTTTTTGATGCTTGCACCCCGTACTGTATTTTAGCTACTCATTTCTAGAGGTTAAAACCGTTAATTAAGGTAAACCCTTGTTTCTCAAGGTTTTGGGGGAAAGTACGGAGAAAAAGTACGCCGTTGACGTAGACAAATGTATTACAGAGTTGGCGATTTAGTGAAATCCATTCAAGGACGTGCCTAATAGGACAATTGCATGACTGCTACCTGATTAAGTTGAAAATTTATGTAATACGGATAAATTTTCCGTATTAATACGGATGTGTTTTAGAGAGTGATGTTGCAGTCGCTATAGCAGTTCAGATACCCGACTTTTCGCCAGAAGTCGGGTATCTTGCATGAGCGTGGCAACAATCCGACTTTTCCGACTTTACGATCCGACTTTCCCGACTGACGGGGGTGGGGGAGGGGAGCCATGATAGAGACATGGAAAGGATGCAGCCTCTTGCAAAAGAGCAACTGAATCCAATCCTATGCCGGGTAAATACTGCGACAAAGGTAGTATTTTTTCGGCAGTAAAACAAGTCAACCTAGCCAAAAAGGAGAAAAATAATGAGACGTTGGTTACCGCCCCGTCCTCGTAGATAAAATTAAAAATCAATTCCGATAGACAATTCATCAGCAATTGGACATCGGTAATTGAAAAATGTAAGCCGAGTGGAAACTTACTACTCGGCTTAGTAAGAATTCATCCCAATGAGAACAACAGTAGTCAATGTAGCGCAGGCGAAATCATACCGCACTGGGCTATATTTTGGCGGGATTTGGGATGCAACGAAAAAGGAACAGAAGAATGTTCTTTGATATTCTTCACAACCTATTGGGTTCACTACCAGTTTTTTAGTCATGTCAAATTCTCAATCAGCTAGTGCATCAGGCATTCGGGGTTGCAATGATGAGTTAGAGAAAGCATTTTGGCAGCTATGGCAACAGTATCGAGATTATCTTTACCGTTGTTGCATTAAGTGGATGAGGGGAAACTCGACGGATGCTGAAGATGCGCTCAGTCGGGCGATGCTCAAGGCTTGGGAGAAGGTGCAAAAGTATGCGGGGGAAATTACTAATTTTAAGGCTTGGGTGACAAGACTAACTCATAATCTCTGCGTGGATATTCTTCGAGAACGCAGTCGGGGGGCGAATCGAGTTGAGGATATAGAAGGTTATGCTTCTGGTGAGGAGCAACGACTGGTACCCAGTGAGGATACGCCAGAGAGTGCAGTGGAGACTGGCGAGAAAAGGATTGTGATTCGTCGTGCCATTGATAATTTACCGACAAGGTTGCGCGAGACGTTTATCCTGCATTTTTATCACGAACTGTCTTATCCAGAGATTGCCCAACGGCAAGAGATTTCCTACCAGAATGTCTGCAAGCGTATTTCGCAGGCGCGGAAGATTTTGCAAGAAGAGTTGAGGGGATATTTTATCGAGGAGGAGGGGACGGATACGGATAAATCTGTTCCACCAGCAGCAACGGAGTCGGCAATTGGGGAAATGTCCCAGGGGAATGCGCCAGTTGAAGCGGGAGCAGGCGAGACGGTGACGTTACCGGAAGCGGTGGAGGAAGTGGAGAGTGTTGTGGGTGAGGAAGCGCAGGAGGTAGCGCGTGATGTGCAGCACTCTGAGTTGGTGAAGGTTGCGGCGACTAATGATGGGAAGTTAGAGGTAAAGAGTGATGATTGTCGGTGCGTTGAGGCGGTGCTGTGTGAAAGGCTGCTTGCACCGACTTTGGCGTTGGCACAATTTGAGGAAGAAACTGGACGTTGGGGGAATTCCTGTCTGGCGGTGCAGAGGAAGCAACAACAGCATCAGGTGGGGAAAGTTGCGGGAGAATTTTTGCGATCGTCCCGCTCTCCTCCTTGGTATCGTTTTGCCTATTTTCTATCCTTGGTCAAGAGTCTGTCGGAGATGAAGATGAGGGTTCGTTTCTTTTGAGGCAAGATTCCTCAAATCTGCCTTATCTCAAGGGTGACTTTTGGCAATGCCTTACGGCAAGGGGGGCGCGATAGGTCTGGAATTTGGCAATCTGTTGAGAAAGCTGGTTTTATGAAGGGGATTGGGTTAGGAAAAAAACGCCTCTAACTTGAAAAATTCATAAATTGAGTTTGGAAATCGTCTTAAAGGTAAGAACATCCGACGAATATTTGGGTACTCCCAAATTTTGAACTCGGAACAAAAGTGAAAACAACAGGAGATGTGTAATGAGTGTAATGAGTACTGAACAACTTGGATTCAAGGAAGCATTTGACCAAATTTTTGAAAAAGTAAGAGAGGACATAAAGAGTAATTTAGCTGCGTCGGAAGCAGGCACCCTACCGGATGCCGAAGAAGTAAAAGAACAGCTCGAATTAATATCTGGTGGCTTTGACGTTTATGAAACGCTTGATGGGAATGGGAACTATCATTTTGAAGGGTCACAGTACGCACCAGGATTAACTGTAAAGCTGAAAGTAACAATCTTCTCGCCGGATGATACATATAGCGCCAAGTTATGGTCTAACGGTGGAGGAGGTGGAGAATGGAACAATGTGCATATCAATCAAACACAATCAGGAAAGATAAAGACTAATTTCTTGTCGAACACAAGAATCAAAGTAGATGTACATGCTAGTACAGCAAAAAACGTACAATTTCGTGCACGTGTAGACTATGAAATCTAACGTTATGCCAATGATTAATTGAGCATAATCTCAAAAAAGTACGCTCACCTTTTTATTTGAATTGAGATTTTCAAGATGTGGAAAGGGCAAGCAATTGTCCTTATGAATAAAAGGGGTGAGCGTTTACTTGCCTACTTCTCTTGATTCAACTCACCTCCAAGGTGTTGCTGACCAAGCGTGTAGAATCTGCTTTAGATTCTAAAAATCTGAAAGCCATACTTTTGTAAGGAGTAAAAAGATGTATTTTTGGAAACAAGAAATTATTGAAACGCTATACCGCCTTTTAAAGTTTTTAGCAACGGTTCCTTTGGCTAATAGATGGATTTTATCTAATAAATATGAATATGACTATAAGGTTCTAGCTCCTCTAGCTATGACAGATATACCACCTAGCAGAATACCAGGACTACCTGCATTGCCTAAAAAAGATGAACTTCCTAATGAAAAATGGTTGAGTTTAGTACTAACTCAAATAAGTATTTTGAATAAGAAAAACAAGTCTGTTATCAATGAATCGGTTTCAAATGGAACTGAAATTGATTCATTAGAGTCGATTAATGAACAAATTAAAGCTGCTGAGGGGCAAGAAGAGCTAAAAAATGCTGTTTTAAAGCTAAAATCAACATTAGGATTAGGAGATATTGACGAGCAACGGGAAGTGTATCCCAAAGCTGAAAATGACATTCAATTGGAAAGCAATTTTAGTGAAGAAGATCAATTTGATAAGATTGACAAAGAAATACAGGCTTGGTTAAGCAAAAGTATACAGGAAGAATCTCCAACTTCTTTAAAAGCTGACGACGTTGAACAAGCTGAAGAAGTTGAGCAAGTTGATAAAGAATTATATGGGCATCTTCAGGAAATTGCTAAATTTTTAGGGCGAGACTTAATTGATAATCAAGCCGTTGTTGAAGAGCGACTTGAAAGTATTGCTCCCAATCCTACCCTAGAGGATTACGAAAAGTTAATTAAGCCGTTAAGCATAAAGCCAGCAACTTCAAGCAATTTCCAACAAGATAAAGTTTTTGCTTATATGCAAGTAGCTGGTTCAAATCCAGTTATGCTCAAGCAAATCGAAAAAATTGATTCCCGTCTGCCAATTACCAACGAACAATACCAAAATATTGTATCCCAGGATTCTCTAGAAGCCGCACTACAAGAAGGGCGACTTTATCTAACAGACTATTCTAAGCTGGGCGCTCTAGTAAATGGTAGTTTTGCTGGCATTCAAAAGTATATGTATGCTCCAGTAGCTCTATTTGCAGTACCACCAGATAAGTATCCAGATAAGAATTTGCTGCCGATAGCAATTCGCTGTCAACAGACTCCAGGGGACGATAACCCTATATTTACCCCTCTCAATGGAGACAACTGGATGACAGCTAAAACCGTTTTACAAATGGCAGACAGTAATTATCACGAGCTGATTTCTCACTTAGCTCAGACCCACTTATTTATTGAGCCGTTTGTTCTGGCGACTAATCGCTGCTTTACTGACAAAAATCATCCTCTAAGACTTTTGCTGAAACCTCATTTAGAAGGTACTATATTGATTAATTATGGCGCACATAAACGTTTATTAGCACCAGAAGGTCCTATTGACTCGCTATTAGGTGCCACTATTGGCAGTAACTGTCAGCTAGCTATAAAAGAAGCCCAAAGCCACTTAGCTAACTTTAATGAAGTTGCCTTTCCCCGGACTTTAGAAAAACGCGGCGTTAATAATTCCAAACAGCTACCCATTTATCCTTACCGAGATGACGGGCAACGGATTTGGGATGCGATTAATCAGTGGGTTGGCGAATACTTACGTCTGTTCTACCGCAGTGATAACTCTGTAGAGACAGATCAACAGCTACAAAATTGGGCAGGTGAATTGCTCTCTAAAGGACACTGCCATATTGGTGAAAAAGGTGACGGTCGAATTACAACCATAGATTATCTAGTCAAGGCCATCTCTACAGTTATCTTTACAGCTAGTGCTCAACACGCTGCTGTTAACTTTCCGCAAAGTGGCTTGATGACCTACGCACCAGCATTTCCTTTAGGTTGCTATTCCCCAGCACCTACAAAACCCCAACAGCAGCAAGATTTTATGGGTTTACTACCGCCGTTAGATCGAGCTGAACTGCAAATACAAGTCCTTTATTTGCTTGGCTCGGTCTACTATACGAAACTAGGCGATTACTCTGACCCATCTTTTCAGGATACGCAAGTGAAAATAGCTTTGGACAATTTTAAGGTTAAACTAACAGAGATTGAGCGGACAATTATGAAGGAAGATAGTCAAAGGCTTGTGTCTTACAGATATTTGTTACCCTCAAAAATTCCTCAAAGCATAAATATTTAGCAAATTATAGAGCTTAAGGAATTCTGACATTCCCAAATTGAGTGACAGCAGATAACTAGGGTAGCAGAGGATCATAAAACTTGCTGTAGTATTGCAAGAATTCTGGCAAATGGCAAGATTATGCCATCCGGGTACAGATTAAAATTATCCAAACTTAAGGAGAAAAAAATGGGTTCACTTCTGGAAACACTTTTGCAAAACGTAGTCAAGGGAATTGAGACGGGTCTATCCGTCTCCGATACTATCCAAGAACTTCTTCAAGAAGAGGAAACTCAAAAACTACTTAAAGATATACTTAAAAATCCAGATGTTGATGCTAAGGACTTACTTCCTACTCCTGTAGATAAGGAAAACGATGAAAAATTGAAGACGGACTTGGAGGCAATAATTTACACAACTGGACGACCTGTGTTATTGATTAAAAATGACACTTTTGAAAAGCCAGTAGATCCCAGATGGATAGAACCTTTGGAGGCAGCACGAAAGGCTATCGAGTTTGCAGTTAAGGCAGTTGGAAAAGTTGAAATTATGAATTGTCCGGGATTCAGTTACGGCGGGACAGCCTGGCTTGTTACTCCTGATATTGTAGTGACCAACCGCCATGTCGCAAATTTATTTGCTGAGAAGAAGGCTAATAAATTTGTTTTTTCTATCAATCATGAGAAGCGTACTATGGGAGCTGCCATTAACTTTAAATCAGAACACACAGAATCTGATAGTCAAGAAGAAGCTGTGTTCAAAGTGAAAAGCATCCTTCACATCGAGGAAAAAGGAGGACCAGATATTGCTTTTTTAAGGATATCTCAAACAGGAGATTCTGACAGTCCACTTAACGCCGACCCAATTCCTTTATCAAAAAACTCAATTGAACCGGACAGAAAAGTATCGATAATAGGTTATCCAGCATTTAGCTCTCATGAGCCAGATTATGTGGTTATGCGTAGGATATTTAATGATATCTTCAACGTGAAGAGGCTACAACCCGGTGAGATTACTCAGGTAACTAATGAATTGATCAAACATGATTGTTCTACACTTGGAGGAAATTCCGGTTCTGTTGTACTAGATTTAGAGACAGGGGAAGCTGTGGGGATTCACTTCGCTGGCACGCCGAGGGTAGCCAACTATGCAGTCCCAGCGTCAATTATTAGAGAACGTCTTGAACAGTTAAAGCTTTCCTGATTTCTAAAACAGTCACGCAAGGCTGATGCAAATTGATGGTTAATGCCTACCTGTAGGAAGAGAGAAACTGTATCTTCCTATAGGTAGCATTTCTGTATAAGTCCTGTTTCATTTACCGATCAAGTTTGGAAGGCAGTTACTATGTTGGATATTACTGTAAAAGACCATAGAATACATATCGGAGAAAGGTTTTCGATTGAGTTTCAACGGACACTAAGAATTCCTGATGATGGTAAAACCTATCCACTCCCACCAGGATTGGGTGAGTTTCCAATTAAGCGTGTCGCTGACTATCTAGATCACGTCTCAGATAATTGGAAGAAGCCAAACAGCTTCTTTATCCCTATGTATCAGCGAGAAGCATTATGGCTGGGATTCAACGGAGCATACTGGAAACCAAATGCGGTAAAAATTGGGGTTGGCAATATCAATGCAATTTCTGGTGAAGTATGGGATGAAAAACTGCATGATGACCCGCAGGATTATATTGTTTGTCCAGACCAACCTTGGCTAGATGGTATCAATGTTGGGGAAGGTTTTATCCGTCAATTTGTTGCTACCCCTCTGGGTTTAGGAGATACGATTGAAGCTCAATTAACTGGGGTAGAGAAATTTGGTGGAATCCAAATTTTAGTCTATGAACCCAAACCTGGCAAATTTCCCGACCAGCCACCATCTGAGTCAGACATAGTACTGGAAACGGTATCGATGACAAGTTCAGGCGAATATGAAATGGGACTTGGGGCAGGAGGTAAGATGCAACAGAAAATTTATCCTGACGAGTATGGAATAGAAACTTGGGATCTAGAAAACTACGGCTCTATCTTTGTCTATATTGTCAATAGCGAAAAATACCGAGAGATAACTGGCATTGAACCGCCTCCAACACCAATTAGCGCTCAGACTTATACCGAGTATGGGTTCCCCTGGTTTAGCCTCTATGATGAAGAAAAAGGCGACCTTCCCGCATCTGCGAGATTGGCAGAGGTCAAAACAATCCGAGAACGAGAGTCTGAAAGAGGAATTAACAATCAGGAAGATGATTTATCAGTAGATGTGGATGAATTGAATATCAAAAAATTGTATTCTTCAGAAGAGAGTGAAGAATTTTAATGTAACCTACTGTAGCGATCGCAAATCGGGAAATCGGCTATCTTTAGCAGAAACGGTAAAAATCTCTTGCACCGGGGAAGTGGGGCGGCAACAACCAAGAGTGCGATCGCTCCTCTATTCTTCTTTGAATTGACACAACGCATAAGTTGTGGAAAGAGCGATCTAACTCAACCGAGTCATCTTATTTTTGACAAACCTACATAATTAACCCCTCCCCACCTCAATCAAAGATTCTAGGTAGGGAGGGGTTAAATTATGACATTATCCAGATGTGGATAGCTTTTATAAATTACCAGCAATAGTACCTGTTCATAACTTTCCTGCAAAAATTTGTCTCAGTTTGAATCGGTTGATCTTGTTGGCTCACTTTAGCTTGGTCAGCTTGGTTAACTTGGGTAACCTGAGCAGCATGAACAGGAAAACCGAGCGCCATCAATCCAGTAACGATTAGTAGTGTTTTTTTCATGATTTAACTTCCTTAACTCTTTCTTATTTATAACAGTCCTTTAAAGAGAGTAGGTAAAGTTAAAATGAAGGTTTAAGAGGAATTTATAAACAGGATTTAAAGTCTAATTTAGCGGTTAATGCTGCGATAATTTATCCGACTTTTCCGACTTGACAATCCGACTTTTCCGACTGACAAGAGTAGGGGAGAGGAACAATGATAGAGATATTGTTAATCAACTCCTCTATCAGCGATTCTTTATGGCAATCCGCTGATCAAGTGCAACTAAAAACTGCAATAGATACAACTGTTAATAATAAAACTACCCAAAAAACTAAATTAACAAAATTAGTAACCATTGGGTTTTAGGGATAATCAACCCGTAATTTCCACTCAAAAGAAACAGAACCCTGTAAAGCACTGATTGAAGTGAGAGGGTGCGCTCCACTTTACCCTTCAGAGCAATAGTTCTATCTAAATATGCACCCTAAAAATTCTCATTGGCGCAACCGTTTCTGGTGTGTGTTCCAGTTGAGTTCGATTGTATTAACTAGCAGCATCGCGACTGATTCTGCACTGGCGAACCCTCTCGGCTCATTACCCGTTCCTCAACCTGAACCTCCAACTGCCCCTAAACTCGAATGGCACTTAGTTAAGGGAGATGAGGGAGATAGGGGAGATGAGGGAGATAGGGGAGATGAGGGAGATAGGGGAGATGAGGGAGGTAAGGGAGATGATAGCGAAAGCATTGTAAGCTGTAGCGTCGCGGGACGAAATCCGGGAGTAATTTCTCCCCCAGCTTCCCCAGCTTCCCCAGCTTCCCCAGCTTCCCCAGCTTCCCCACCTTCCCTAACCGCTAGAGACTCACAAGAGTCAGGAACAACTCCAGACTCCATTACCGTTGAAGAGTTCGAGTTTGTTGTCAATCATCCAGTCTTTACGCAAGCCGAACTAAAAAGCTTCACAAAGAGCTACCTCAACAAAGCCCTCTCCAAGGCACAACTGCTGTCGGTGGCGGCTGAAATCACCAAACAGTATGCCGCTCGTGGCTACAGCACATCTAGGGCGGTGGTTTGTACCCCCAAAACCCAACAGCCAGGAAAAAGAACTGCCATCATTCGCGTGATTGAAGGGGAGTTAGAGAGGATTGACGTGAAATCACCCCCTAACAAAGAGCATACAGAAGGCTCCTTAGTACGCCTCAATCCCAACTACGTGCGATCAGCCTTTGGCTGGTGGCGAAGCCAATCGCGTTTTGCACTTGCCGCATCAAAACCCCTGAATATTAACAAGTTGCAGGAAGCCTTGCAACTGCTCCAAAAAGACCCTCTGATTGAATCTGCCAGCTTTCGCCTATTGCCGGGGTCAAGTCCTTCTCAAAGCATCCTAGAAGTTGAGGTGAAAGAGGCAAAGTCTTTCAGCACCTCACTCAGCAATGTGATTAGTGGTTTTTCCAGTTTGGGAACCTCCCAACAACAAATTGTACTCAGCGAAGCTAACCTGCTGGGGATAGGAGATAGCCTGAGCGTGGGATACATGGATACAGAAATAACACATGACTGGAATCTCAGCTACACCTTGCCCCTCAATGCCCACAACGGAACTCTCAGTTTTACCTACAACCAAAGTCAGACTTACGGGATACCTGAGCTTAGCGGTTCCGTTCCTTCGGAGGCACAAAGCGTTAGCGAAGCAGCTTCTTTGGAGCGATCGACCATCAGTTCTCCCTTTGATAGCTTACATGCGTCGGGCAATAGTTCCAACGTTGAATCGACGTTACGCTCTTACGAATTGACGCTGCGCCAGCCAGTCATCCGCAGAATCAGGGGGGAAAACGCTGGGAAAGGAGAACAGCCGTCAACTTATGAGGAATTCGCTCTAGGTCTAACCGCTTTTTTAGGGGACGGTCCGACGACCTCGTTACAGGTTCCTTTATCCCTCTCTTCATTGCCTAATGATAATGGGTTGACGCGCACGTTGGCACTGCGGTTTTTTCAGGAATGGAAACGGGAGAATGCACGAGATAGCATCGAACTTCGTTCTCAATTCAGCGTTGGAGTCAATGCCTTGAGTTCGACTATCAACGAACCGCTTGCCCAGGTGAATCCAACTCCAGCAACCACCTTTTTTTCCTGGCAAGGTCAAGCGCAGTGGACTCGTGTTTTAGCTCAGGATACACTGCTGTTGGTGCGTGCCAATGCTCAACTGGCAAACCAAACGCTGGTGCCTTCTGAGCAGTTCGCCTTAGGAGGAAAAGGCGGTTATCTACAACATTCCCTGCTCACCGACAATGGGATTTTTGCTTCAGCAGAAGTCCAACTCCCCGTCCTGCGAGTTTTCAGGGGAAAGGGAGTGATACAGGTGGTTCCCTTTGTTGATTTTGGCACAGCTTGGAATAGTTCGGGTCAAGCGAATCCCAGTCCTAATACTCTGGCATCCGTGGGTCTGGGTTTGCAGTGGCAACAGGATAATTTTACCGCACGCCTTGATTGGGGGATTCCTTTAGTATCGGTACATTCACCCTACGGAACAGGGCAAGAAAATCGTCTGTATTTCTCGCTGCAATACCATCCCTAAAGAGGAAGCTCGCACAAAGCCGACTTTTCCGACTTTACGATCCGACTTTCCCGACTGACAGGGGCAGGGGAGGGGAGCCATGATAGAGACATGGAAAGGATGCAGCCTCTTGCAAAAGAGCAACTAAATCTAATCCAAAAGATTGAGCTAAAAACTAAACTAAAAAACAAAAAAAGGAGGAAAAGTTTCATGTGTATAAAAATCAATGGAAGATATTTTTGCCGACCTAGATAAATTAGTTTGGCGGCGATTATCAATTAAATAATGCGGCTCGATTAAGAATCTAAATAAATAGGGTGGGGAGTACCCACCTTATTTATTGAGTAAGGATTTATCCAGGGGGTTTGGACTATTTTTGCAATGTCCACCCTCTTTAGTAAGGAAATATCCAGATAGGAACTGCCCAAGTAAAAGTATAAATTGTGCCTGTAGAAAAACTCCCCTAACTTATGCAAATTATTTGGTTTTTTAAAACCATCAACAAATATATTGCCGACTATAAATGGCAATTAGTTTTAGTCTATTGCTGCCTAATTTTCGACGCCGCCTTCGATACAGTCCTCAGAGCCAGCTTAAAATACATTATCGATGCCGCCATCGTTCCCAAAAATTATAATCTGCTGGTTCTCATCCTATCCCTCCTAGCCGTGGGAGCCATTTTATATGCTGGCATCGGCTTGTTTGCCAACTTCTTAGGAGCGCGTTTGGGTGTTTTAATCGTCAACAACATCCGCCGTTCCGTATTCGAGTATCTCCAGAACCTGTCAATGGAGTTTTTTGGGCGACGTTCAGCCGCAGATATTGTCAAGTGTGTCATGTCCGATACGCAGCATGTGGAATATGGTCTAATTACCACTGGGCTATCTGTCGTTATTCTCGAAATCGGTAGCATCCTGTTTTCGGCTATTTTCCTCTTTTTCCTCAACTGGCAGCTCGCTGTTATCAGTTGCATTGGTTTAACATTCTGCACCATTGCCCCGGCAAAAATCGCCCAACGGGCGACTGAAGAAAGCTACCAATTAATGGAAAAAGAAGGACAGATTGCTAGCGGAGTCGAAGAGAATATCCTCTCGCAATCGGTGGTCAAGATATTTGGGATGGAAACCCAAATGGTCAAGAATTTTAATACCGATTTAAACGACTTGAAACGGGTTTATATCCGAGCCACCTTTCTGTCCTACTTAGTACAGAAAATTCCCATGATTTGTTTTGTATTGACGCAGATTGTGGCGTTAAGCGTCGGTGCGTCAATGACTTTCTCAAATGTAATTTCGGTAGGAACCCTGGTTTCTTATCAGCTTTTGTTGGTTGGGTTAAATCTAAATATTCTCGCCTTAACTTCATCGGTGCCTTATTTTATCGATGGCGTAGCAGCCCTGCGGCGGATTAACGATATTTTGTCAGAAGTCCCTGCCATTCAGGATGCCCCAGATGCGATTGACTTGCCCCATTTTCAGAGTGATATTTACTTTGACGATGTTACCTTTAACTACTCGGCTGAAAGAAGTGGGGTAAAAAATCTATCCCTGAAGATTCGCCAAGGAGACTTCGCGGTATTTGTTGGTCAAAGTGGCGCAGGCAAAAGTACAATTATCAACTTACTAACCCGATTTTATGACCCGGATAAAGGACGCATTCTGTTTGATGGCGTTGATTTACGTCGTGCCACAGTACGCTCCCTCCGTTCTCAAATTGGGCTGGTTTCTCAGGATGTGATTCTGTTTAATTGCTCTGTGCGAGAAAACATCCGCATGGGCTATTTAGACGCCACGGATGAACAAGTGGAAGCCGCAGCCATTGCCGCAGAAATTCACAAGTTTATTTTGTCCTTACCCCAAGGCTACGACACACCTGTAGGTGACAGAGGCGGACAGTTATCCGGGGGACAACGGCAACGAATCGCCCTCGCCAGGGCGCTGGTAAGAAATCCAGCGATTCTGATTCTGGATGAAGCCACATCAGCCCTCGACCCCTCCACAGAAGCGGAAATCCTCGCCACCATTGAGCGTATCACTCAAGACCGCACCGTGATTTTCATCACCCACCGCATGGCCCATGCTTTACGTGCAGATGTCATGTTCGTGCTGGAAAACGGCAGTTTGGTGGTGAGTGGTTGACACACAGATTTTCTTGGCGTTTCGCCAACACATCCCATCGCTTTTAACGCTCTTTGGCAGGGAGATAGGAGAATAATTTCTTCTCCAACGTCCCCAACCCTTAGAGACACAGAAGTGGAGGTGAAAGAGGCAAAATCTTTCAGCGCCTCACTCAGTTTAATTGAGGAACGAGGAGTGAGGGTGCGATCGTTGTAGTGAAGTGCGATCGCGTTGCGAGTAAAGCTTGCAGCAGCGCGCATCGTGACACACGCCTCTCATTCGAGAAATTAGTGCGATCTGCGCGACGCTGCGGCAACGCCAAGGACGAACGCTCTTCTCGCAACGCTCTCGCCGCAGTAAAATCACCCTGTTGCCACGGCGTCTCTACAACCCAGTGACGGGATAAGAGGCGGGTGGAGAAGTTGTGCTAGGTTTGGCTCGGTCGAGACGAGCAAACGCTGGATTTGCTTTCCTGACGCCCTAAAAGCTGCAAACTGCTCACGCATCTTTACTGACAAGGCAAGTGGAGCTAATCTTCCACATCTTCTGTTCTCTAGCCGAGTTTGAGCGTAACATCATCCGCGAGAGAACGATGGCGGGATTAGCAGCAGCTAGAGCTAGGGGAAGGAAAGGTGGTAGGAAGCAGACTGTCACAGAGAAAAAGATGGCGACGGCCCAGAAGCTGGCAGACACTTCGACCGACTCTATTGCCGACATCTGTACATCCCTGGGAATCAGCCGCAGCACCTATTATCGACGTACTCGCCCCCAATAGAGAGGTTGAGGATAAGCAACATCGGCAGTCAAGTTACTAGCCAGTACTCAGGAACTTTCCATTTCCTTAACTGAACGCACTGCCAAAGAAACTGTCAATATCGTCATTATTAGCCGGACTTTCTATCTCCGGCTGGGAAGACGAAGGATTAACATTAATCGACTCAACCCGCTTCTTTTTCCCCTGAAAACCATTCCCCCCGACTATCTCCACAGGCGCACTCACCAACGGCCTCATCGGTGCCTCTACCCCCAACACTTGCCTGAGATAAGATGCATGTTTCTCCAGAGCATCGCACGATTCCAGGCAAACTCTCCTCAACTCCTCCGGAGTGCGTTCCCCCGACTCCAATCGAGCCAACGGCAGAAAACACATCAAAAGAACTTCCGTCACCAACTTCTTAGTATCCCGTGTTTCCCTCGATTCCAGAAAATCAACCACCGACGCCAAAGGACTGCCTTGATACGGCTGCAACCGCAACGTAAAACTATCTCGCTTATTTGGTTTCTTTCTCATTTGTGATTGTCCTGCATCAGATAATCAAACAGCCCATAACAATCCACCAATCGATGATTTAGAGCATTATCTTCCTTCCCAGAAATCCATCGAAACCAAGAAAAACTGTCCAATTGTTCATTTAATCCAGCCCCCAAAACAATCGGAGTCCAAGGCTGTTGATGTCCTTTCGCCTCATAACCCCAATAGCCCTTTTGATAACTACTGCCTTCATGCCACTTGGGACGACAATTAAAATACTGCTCCAATTCCGGTTTCAGATAAACCGATGGCCCACCCGAAATAATCACCTCTTCCAAACTCGAAGGAAACACCTTTTTGAACCAACGCTCTAGCCTTGCCCAATATTCCTCCGTTGCCAGACTCAACGCTTCCACCACCAAAGCCACCTCTTTTTGACGCCATTTGGCGTCAGAAGAACGTCCTAAAGCTTGAAACGCTTCATAGGAAGAAAAAGGGGGACGTTTAGAAACATAAGCCGTCTTATTATATAAGTAATCCCTGCCCTTATTTAACGTTTTATAAATAGCCATTGCCAAAGCATCACGACTTAATCCAGACGTGCGTTCAATCACCATATCCAACAGTTGACTGAACCCATAAGCCGGACTTTCTCCCCGCATCGCCCCCGCCTCAAACGCTAGAGCCGTACAGTTATAATGCCCCAGCATTAATACACCAATATTTTTATTTCTGAAATAATCCACCCCTTGTTCTCTCATGCGAATCATCGCAAGACCAAACCCTTCGGGTTTGCAGACAAACTTTTCAAGTTTCACCCGCAGTCGCTGTCCCCGAAACTCATAGTCAGCCAGCATTTCTTCCAACCGTTCCTGTAGAGAAAAACGGTCATCGTACTCATTCTTAGGTAACAGAACCGCCAAACTCACCCGAATCACCTTCTTCGTCGGCAACGTTTCCTTCTGAACAATCACACCAATAGCCGCCAACGCCTTAAACGAAGCCTTCTCGTATTTAGTCTCCTCAATCCGATCCTCAGGGCTGAAGCGATGGGCAAAATGCCCTAAAACATAAGTTTGGTCATTCCATTTCAAATAAGCCTCTTGTTCCGGAGCCGGAGACGTGAGCGCCCCCTCAAACTCCAAATAACTCTTCAACCAGTGAGACTCAATCGGTTCCATCTCTGGCCCCATCATTAAAAACGATGGATTGGAAGAAGACGAAGTTTGGTACAACACCTTCGTCGCACTCTTGCCCACATCAAGGCACAAGTGGATATCAACTTTGGTGGACGTTTTTGTCGAAGTCTTGGCTTTAGTATTAGGTTCAATCATGGACTCGCTTCGCCAGAAATTCTGTTCCAATTTAATGTCTGACCCCGATAGATAAATCCGTCTTAAGAAATTGTCCAAAAGATGGAGGGTAAGCCGTGTCCTCTATCTAAGGATAGACAACTTAAGCACAAATTTGAGGTGAATTGTGTGCCGGAATGTGAACAATTGTGCTTAATAAATCGGGATAGGTTGGTTAGGTCTAAAAAGACTGTGCCGAACTGTGCTAAACTTACTTATATTCGCTTCATTTGTTGGTTGCCGCCTGGTTTCGGGTCGCGCTATCTTCGGATTAACCCCCCTCCCTTGCAAGTTGCGAATCGGCGGACTCACTTCGCTCGGCAATCGTTTTGGACAAACGATTGCATCCGATTCTGACTTGCCAATGTGGGACACCCCCATTGGATTACCCCCGTTTCCATGATTGGCTCATGCCACAACCGAAGAAATCTGCTCAAGAAAAGCGCAGCCGTGACATCAAACTTGCCCTCAACGAACGAGAATATCAGCTAATTGTTTCTCGTGCCCAGAAAGTTGGCAAACCCTTAGCGGTTTATTGTCGTGAAGTGGTGATGCGATTTGCCCCAAAAATTATACCCGCCATTAACCGTCAAGCCTGGGGTCAGCTGGGTCACCACATGAGTAACATCAATCAACTCACCCGTTTCCTGAACGAAGCTCGATTAACGGGTACCGCCCTACCAAATTCTTTGTTGATTCAACTAGAAGAAGAACTGTTAGCCACCCAGAGATTACGCCTCATGTTACTGGGGAAGGAGGCGTGGGATGATACCCAAGAAAATTAGTGGACGTGGGCCAACAAAAGGAAATTTCTCCAGCTGCTTGTCTTATTTACTTCAGCCACTAGACCAATACGGTAGAGACAAACAGCCCACTATTGTTGCCTCCAATATGGGAGGACGCACCCAAGCGGAATTAGCCGCTGAGTTTCGGGAGATTCAATCTTGTGCCAACCGCCGAGGCGACCCAGTATGGCACGTCAGTTTAGCCGCACATCCATCCGAACAGTTCTGTGACCAACAATGGGCGCTGTTTGCTATTGAATTAATCAATCGGGTGGGACGGTTGGCAGACCCTCAAAACGAAGTGGGCATTAGCACCGAAAAGAATCAGTATGTGGTGATTCGCCATCACAATGAAGAACATTCCCACGTCCACATTCTGCTGAATCGAGTTAATTTGCAAGGGCAAACCTGCTACTGTAACTGGAGCATCAAGACACTGCACACCGCCTGTGCCGAACTGGAGCGAGACTATGGATTAGTACAGTGCGACCACGACAAAAGTCAGCGAAACGGGAAGAAGCAACATTCATCGATGAGTCCCCAGGCGATCGAGAGGTTAGAACAAAAGGAAACTCAAACTGGAACGACAGAGGCGGTTCTAGAGAAAGAGCGCTCACGTTTATCGGTCAGGTCTTTTTTGCAGGAAGCGATTGATAGCGCTACAGCGGATAGCCCTACGATGCCCCTGCTGTTCAGGCGGCTACAAGAACAGGGGATTGATGCCCAGATTGCCTACACACGCACGGGGAAAATTAAGGGGATTTCGTATGCACTAGAGGAGGCTCGGTTTACGGGTACTCTCTTAGGAAAACATTACACCTTTCAGGGACTGCAAAAATATAAGGGGGTTCAGTACAAGGTTGACCAAGAGAGTCGGGAAGTTTTTGGAGCAGGGGGAGTTCCAGCAGATGCTACACAAATTGCTGCCTATCTACAGCTGGGGGAGCTGCTGTTTGACCAACAGGAGCCTTCTGTTGCTTTTGCCGAAGCAACCATTGAACCAGCTCATCGAACTCCACCTTCTTTAGCACAGGAAATTCCTCCTGATAGGCGACAAACCGAACTAGCACAACAGCTCTACCCTGACTTAGCACAAGTTTGGAATCGACACAAGAAACAGAGCAAGGAAGTCCTTGCTGGCGCACGAGTTTTAAAAGGCAACAACTATGCCCTTATCTGTGACTCGACGCGCTCTAATCTCTGGATAGTCCATCGTCAGCGGGGAATACTCGCTCACTATAAAAACGGGGAAGTAGAGTTGGCTCAAAAAATTACTCCAGACGATTTGGCAAATTTCTCCCAGATAGCCGCCGCACAACAGCCACCCCAACCCAAGTCGCAACAGAAGTCCGAAATGGAACGTTGAGTTACACACGTCTTAGTAGGTAAAGAATAGGACAGACGCGGAGATGGACAGACGCGGGGACGCGGAGAAATTTTTATTATGGACAATTAGCCGGACTTGATATCAATCAAAAGCCGCAATCATCAGACTTACTGATATCGCTCTTCCATCACTCTCGGATAAATTGACGAGTTGGCGAGGGTACAGCCAACGAAAAATTAAGGTTTTACCCCAGACTGACGGAAAAGGGATAACGCGCATCTTAAAGATGCATATTTTTGGGTTGTCGGGAAAACCATCAATTCCTCACCCTGTCCCCCCGTCTCCCCGTCAGTCGAAACTAAATAGTTTGAACGCAACTGCGTATTAGCCGACTTCGGGAGCGTTTTGACAACGCTTCCCCATTATTTATTATACTATTTTTTCGACAATTTGTCAAGATACTTGGCGGCTATTGAGTTCGCTTCTTGAGCGCGACAAACTGAGGATGAATCAGCCCTACTCGCGGTGAGGGTTCTAATGCCTTGGTTAAATCAGGAAAGAAGTGATTCAGTTATCACTTCGGCTGGCGAGAGTGACCACAGTTATACCTTATAGCAAAAAGCACTCAGCACTCAGCAATCAAGCGCTACAGGGAAAAACCATCAGGTGACAATACGTTGGCTGAAGGAGCCACCACTTCGCTATCGGTCCTAACATGAATGGCAACAGCTATAAAATCTCTTTCGTCTGGATTTTAACAACGATAGGGCAGGCGCATTTGTCACGCTCCAACAGCAGCGTGAGAGAATGAGGTAAAACGACTAATCTTTTGATTAGTCCTGCTTATCAAATCGGTGCTGATTAATTTACAGCGGGTGATTGATATTCGTTGTCAGCTCAAGCGTAACTGGCAAGGATAATAAGCTTCGCCGTTATTGAGGGTGTAGAAACCATTGCGATCGCACCAGGAAACCGCTTCGTATTCCTCAACGGACGCAACACCTCGGAGATCCAAGACTCTCACCATTAGCCCCACTGCGGCTCCCTCAGAAAGGAAGGCTTGTGCCTTGGCTTGTGCCGTTTCCCGCGCCACAGCCAAGCGTTGCTTTTGAATTTCCTCCTCTAGATCAGCCATCCTTTTTGTACACTCTGGTCCCACCTCTATTAGTGAGGAGACGACCAGGGTTTGATTGTATTTGTTATTTTCTGGCGCTGGAGAGGTGTACGTCACAGAGGCTTCCGTGGGGGAATTGAATTGAATTTGTAAAACCCACAACCCCAATTGCCCCGATAGCTCATACCGCTCTACGAGTGGAAATAGCTGACTTCCTCCTGGTGGATCTGGATCGGGGTCATCATCTGGATCTGAATCATCCTTCTTTGTGGAGTTTTCTGTGGAGGATGTCTCCACAGCTAAAACAACCATCTCTTCTACAGTTGAGGCCATTGTAGAGTCTGTGGAGGAAGTGGAGAAAATTTCAGATTTTTTGAGATCGGATACCACTGTATTTTGAGTTAAATCAGGGTAAGAGATTTTTGGAGAAAAAACTCCACAACACTCCACATTCTCCACATTTTGCTGAAGCCCTTGATTTATATAGCTTTCAAATGTGGAGTGACCCTCCACAGTCGGCTCCACAAACTCCACATTGGCAGTAAAGATGAGATTTCGTCCCGTGCCAGAGGTTTTGCCCTTGTTCATAGCTTCCAGTTCCCTGAACCACGAGCGTACAGCATCGGGGGTAGGGCGAGATTTGCTGTCATAGAGCAACTGAACGTCTCTTGCTGCAATCTCTCCTTTACGTTGTGACAACGTAAGAACTTTGGTTAGGTGGGTAGCTAGGGCGTTTTCATCACCGAGTTCGTTGTAGAGGGAGAACACCTGCTGCAAAGAAAACATGGCGATCGCAAAGGCTTCTTTGTACCGAGCTTTGGGGATAAATTCACTAGGAGTGCGACCCGCCATCAATTCATGAACAACGTGTAAGTTGCAGGCGAGTTTACCGATGCGTCCCTCAGCCTTACCCCAGGCAGCGCTCAGTCCAGGGTGAGATTCACTACAACGGCGACGTTCAAACTCGTTGTAAATAGAACAGTAGTAGGCAAAAGCCTCCCGCTCTGGCTTATAGTCTTGGGGTGGGAGATTGTTAATCCTCTCGTAGAGGTTAGCCAGCATGGGTGTTAAATCAAATGAACCGCCATCGGCACTCATGGAGCTTGGTGCCAAGGGTTGAACGACAAACTGGAACCGCGCCCACTTACCGTTTTCGTCCTGGCAGTCTTTAATCATTTTCTGGAGAACCCCTGGTTGAATGCTTCCGAGAACCGCCAACAGAAGATTGTCAAAGTCGCCAGCTAGACCGTCTGCTCGTAAAACTGTTTCACCACCGCCGTCGTAGTAGCTGAGCAAATCTTCCTCGTCAGAACCCTGGCCCGCACGATATTTGTTGGCGCTCTTGATCAGACGAGCCAACTCGTCAGGCAGAGCAATTAGCCCCTGCATAGGATAAGCTTCGATCTGGTTGCGAAGCCCTTCAGATGTAGTGTCGGTAAATGAGTGAATTTTGCGACGATCAGGCGGTGGTTCGGGCAGTCCGTCAGGGAATTCCTGCATTTTCTGCTCTTTGGTCAGTGAATTATAGCGTTGCTCGGTTGCACGGTAGTCAGCTATTGCTTTTTTCCACTCATCGCGAGCCTTACGTTCGAGTACCCGCAGCGGTTTTTTCGCGATCGTTTTGAGAATTGGAGACTTCTTCTGCGAGGGCGGGGCAACAATCGCCGTGAATAAATTGGGTTTCACTTCAAAGTCCCAGTCGTGGTTGAGCCAACAGGTTGTAGCGGTGTGGTGCAGTCCTGATATAGTAGTCAGGAAAGTCAACAATACAACCTCAGGGCGAATGTTGAGCCAACCACAGTACTTGGCGAAAGGTTCGGCAAGTGCTAGCGGCAAAACAGAGTGGAGGGGAACTTTCGCTTGACGCGCTTTTAGCATCAAATCCACTAAGGCAGCGGTTTCAGCGCGATTCTCGGTAGCTTCAACTTCCCTCAGACGCTCGTGGTAAATTTTCCAGGTCGCGGTTTCAGTGTACCCCGCACGCTTTGCCAGGTTGGGGATAGCTAGCGTTATCTCTGAATCTGGAAGCCCTCGCTCAATAAGGGTGTTGATTTCAGAGAGCAGCTCGAATTGCGATAAAGGTGTCCAAGCCGGATGGGTGACAACTTTGCCTCCCCGTTCTGGTGGCTCGTTACCATCACCGGAGCCAGAACCGCTAGAACCGCCATTACCCCGGCGATTCCCACCGCCGCTGCCGATGCCACCGCCATAGCTACGCCCGGATGATTTAAAAGGTGAGGTCCATCCATCCTCCTTTGCCATTTGTGCCAGCGTACCGAACGAAATTTTGCCCTTCTTGCTACCGACGCTATTGAAAGACCGCCATTTTTTGTCACAGCCTCCGGGCTTATACTTGCTAGACTGGCGGCTCCAGTTATCCCATTCGGTCAACAGCGAGTCATCCACGCTGTGTAGAACCATGCCCACTGCCAGCCAATCTTCATAGTCATCTGCACGGTAGCTAGAGAGGGCATTTAGATAGGATAATGCCCAATCTTTGTCTGTCCAATTGGCGTTAGGTGTGTTATCTGAAGTGGTTGAGGGGTTGTTGAGCAGCGGCGGGTCACCTTTGGCGCTATCATTTAGCATCTGCTCAATGATCCACATGGGGCATGGTGCGATCGCTACTTCACAAGGAGATTTGCGCCAGCGGTAAAACCCAGTTTCGGGATGAACTGATGGAGGGAGTACGCTTTGGCACCCATCCCAGCGCAGTTCTAACTTCTGCTCTTTGCCGTCGTCTCCCTTAACCCCAGTGCTGATTTTCTTGGTAGCGATCGCTCCCCAGTATTCTTGGGGAACATAGAAAAGATATTGGCAACGACCTGGTTTGTTTGATGTGAAGGCGACTGTTTCAGGTAGTGGCACCCCACCGGATAGCTCGTTAATTTTGTCGTGAGCTGCGTGACCATCGGCATCAACGGCGACGATTCCGCCTGATACCGTCCCGGTGCGTAGGCCGTATCCTTTGGCTTTCCCGTTTCTGATATCTCGCTTGATTAAGTCTTTGGTGATTGGTGTTTCGGTCTGCCAGTTTTTCCGATAGGGTCTTTTATCGCCGTATACGGGAGTCAGCACCCAGTTTACCGGGAATTGGTCAAGGCCGTCGATGAGTAGTTGTTGATGCTCTCCGAATTTTTTGGCATTGATTTGTGTCATGAGTTCCTCTCGCGGTGTAGTAGGGTTGACACCCCTACGCTGGAGGAAGGCAAAAAGTTGCTTTATAATCAAGTTGTTCGGCATCCGAACAACTCTGTACCAGAGCAACTCAAGCAAAACTTCTCGAATCTGCTAAAATTGAGCAGGAAATATTACTCTGCTGCTTTGCAGCAGCCAGAGTATGAAGAAGGTTCACCTTGCCTTCCTGCGCCACCTTTTACCAAGCCTGATAAACTCTGAAAAGGTGAGTGGTAGGGGAAATGTAAATTTGTTGAATTGTGTCCCGCTCTCAAGGCGGGATTTTTATTGAGTGCATAAACAATTCATTCGATTTATAGGTCATCTTAATACGATTCGAGCGTGAAAGGGTAAATTCGCTTTCGCGAATGGTGGCGAAATGGGTATGGGCTTTCATTTAAAGGAGTGGCAACTGTGCGCTCGCGTGAAAGACCATTGCTCTTTGTCGCATCGGCTGGCAACTCTGGATAATTACCAGCCCCTTCAGCTGTTTAGGATGCCAAATTCAATCCGCTAATGCTGTAGCAATCTCAGTACCTAGTCGAATTATAGCGTTTCCCAGTCTGGTGAGGTACAATCAAGTCGCTAGTTTTTCATATTTA